>DATDTH010000026.1:0-9474 GCA_035290985.1 Pseudomonas sp.
AAAACCCGCGCCCAAGGCGCCGGCCGCGCCGCCCAGGGCCGCCAATTGCAAGAGGTGACGACGTTGCATCAAGGGGTCTCCATATCCATATCTATATAATGACGAAATGCCAGGTAATGCCTCAACACCTGATCCGGCGCCTCGGTCTGCGGGTAGTGGCCGATGCCTTCCAGCAGCACGGTATCGGGCTGGGGAATCAGCGCCCGGTAGCGCGCGACCATATGCGCCCCGGAAATAGGGTCCACCGCGCCGTCTATCACTCGCAACGGCACGCCGCCCCGCTGCATCGCGCCCACCCAGCGTTCCCGCTGCGCGCGGCGCTCGGGAATATAGCGAATCAGCCGGTGCATCACCGCCGGGCCCTGGTTCGCCTCGATCAGGCGCCAGAAATCATCCAGCTCGTCCTCGCCGGGACAGGTGGCGGGACCGAAGACCTGGCGAAAGCTGTCCGCCAGTTTTTTCCGGGAAAACAGCCGGCCAATCAGCGGACCCAGGGGGCTGAGCAGCAGTTTCTGCACCAGCACCGGCCTATGGGTTTCCGGAAACAGACCACCATTGAGAAACACGCAACTGCCCAGCTGGATGCGCCCTTCGTGGTGCCGGGCCAGCAGTTCCTGGGCCACGCTGTCGCCATAGTCGTGGGCCAGCACATGCACGGGCGCGACTATCCCCAGGTGGGCCAGCAGCGCCTGCTGCAGGTCCGCCTGCTCCAGCAGGCTGTAGGCATGCCCCCGCGGCTTGGCCGAATCACCGAAACCCAGCATGTCGCAGGCGATCAACCGATAGCGCTCGGCCAGGGGCTGCCAGACCCGCTGCCAATCCCAGCTGGCGGTGGGAAAACCATGGATCAGCAGCAAGGGCGTGGCCTGCTCCGGCCCCGCCACCCAGTAGCGGATGGCGTGGCCGCGAAAATCGAAGGTCTGCCCCTGGGCCCGCCAGGCCTGCAGGGCGATGCCTGCCATCAGGCGGCGTACCCCGGGTTCTGCTGGTCGAGCTTGCGCAGCAGCGCCGGCCAGGCCAGCGGTCCACCCATGCCCTGGCTGCTGCGCATCACGCCAGCGACCATGGCCTTGGCCCCGGCGAGGATCGATTGCGGGATATGGATCAGCTCGGCGCCGCCGCTCTGGGCCATGACCTGCACTTCGCAGGCACGCTGCAGGGTGAACATCATCAGGAAGGCGTCGGCGATGCTGCCGGCACAGGTCATCAGTCCGTGGTTGGGCAGTATCATGAAATTGCTCTCGCCCAGGTCGGCCTGCAGCCGAGCCTTTTCCTCGTGGTTCAGCGCCACGCCCTCATAGCCGTGGTAGGCCAGGCTCGACAGCACGAACAGCGATTGCTGGGACAGCGGCAACAGGCCCTGCTTCTGCGCCGATACGGCAATACCGGCGGCGGTGTGGGTGTGCAGTACACAGGCAGCGTCGTGGCGCACCTCATGCACCGCGCTGTGAATGGTGTAGCCGGCCGGGTTGATCTCGTAAGGCGTGTCCATTCGCTTGACCCCGTCCAGGTCGACCTTGACCAGACTGGAGGCGGTGATCTCGTGGAACATCAGGCCGAAGGGGTTGATCAGGAAATCCTCGGTACCGGGCACCTTGGCCGAGATATGGGTGAAGATCAGGTCATCCCAGCCATGCAGGGCGACCAGCCGGTAGCAGGCCGCCAGGTCGACCCGGGTCTGCCATTCGGCGGCGGACACCTGATCCTGGACATTCAGAACGGGGAGAGTATGGGCAGCGGTCATGGCATTCACCTCGGCGTTTATTGTTATGGCGTGCCCGCCAGTCTAGCGAGGGAATCGACAAAGGTTAGTCGCCCTGGCAGCCAGCTTAGTGGCCTTGCGGGTCAATGCGCCCCGGCGTGCCCTGGGCGGGCGATGGCCGCATGGGCTGTTGCGATGGGCCGAGGCGCTGCTCCAGGATCGCGAAATCCGGCCTGACAAAGGCTTCCCGGGCACGACCGCCCCAGGCGGGTGATAATGCCGGCTCTTTTCAAGCGCGGAGTGGCACGGCAGTGATATTCGAAATCAAGGCATGGAGTCCCGAGCAGTACCGACGGCAGACCAGGCGCATCACCCTGGCCATCACCCTGGGCTTCGTGGCCTTGGCCATGGCGTCGTCCATCTTGGCCGTGCAACTGTTCGGTGAGCCCGGTGGCGACAACTTTCGCTGGAACCTGGGGGGCGTACTGGTCGCCCTGGCGCTGACCCTGCTGCTGGTGCGCGTGAAGCTCTGGCCACACCCCTGGATGGCCCCGGCGGTCTACGGCTGGCGGCTCAAGCGCAACCTGATGCGCGTTACCAACGTCATGCATCAGGTCACGGCCGGTGTAGAGGCCGGCGATCCGAGCGCCATGAAACTGCTGCGCTTCTATCACCTGGGGCTCACCCAGATGCACCAGCTTGACGCGAACTCCAGCGCCCTGAGCCAAGCCGTGCGCGAAATAGATCAGCACCGGGAGCGCATGGACGCCCAGGGGTTGGAGACCGACCAGCCGCGCCTCGATCCCGCCTGGCTCGAGGCGGTGAAAACGCGCTTCGGCTAAGCCCCTGTGCGCATTCGGAGAGAAGGCTTTCTGCTGGGAGCGCCGGCACGCATTTAATTGATCCCGCAGTCACCTTCAGACAGTGTTTTGAGAAAATATGCTTTATAGCCAGTTTCCCCATCAAATACCGCAAATTCCTCTGACGGATGGCGTGGGTCTATAAAGCTAACAGTCACTATTTTTTTATAACTCTGATAGGCGTTCCTGACTGCCCGGCTCCCAGGGCAATCAGGAAAGTCACCATATTCCGTTCGCCGTTCTTCCTCGCAGTCCTCGTCGTCCTCATGTTTTTCGTAGCCGGCGCTCCCCTCTCGATAGGCTTTTTTAGAACAAACCATTCGAGACACCTCCTTCGCACAATGGCCGGCAATCGTGCAACTCGTGCGTTCGTCTCTTTCGAACTTCAGGTCGCGTTCTTCCCGCCAGCGGCCCCGGATATCGTAGGAAAGTTCACTGTCCAGGCTGTCCACAAAAAAGGAATTGCCACTGTAGTCGCCGCGATGAACCTTCACCTTGTAGCTGGTGTCCGGGTTCTCAAGAGTCAAATAATTGAAGAACCAAGGTTTAAAGCCAAACTTGAGCCTTGTGTGCCCTTGTTTGATCACGCTGTCCTTGTCACCCCTGGCCAGTATCAGCGGCAGGCTGTCCTTGGTGTACAGGTAACCCTTCGCCGAGTGTGTACAGCCCGAGAGCGCGGCAAGCACGATAACAGCGCCGAGCGTGGAGATAATCGCTTTCATATTCTGATGGAGAGCCGCGCAGAAGAGTTTGAGTTTTCGTTCACAGCACAAGCGCTATCCAGCCAGTTCGCTTTCATTGCGTTGCGCCCTCGGATTTGTAAGCGGACCCGCGTATCACCCAAAGGCTCCGCCATCCATTCCCGCCTTGACTGCATCAAGCCATAACGCTTATCGGGCTGTGCCGGTAGCAGGGGCCAGTTATAGCGCCTTCAGAAGAGCTCGGCAATTGGATTTCCCAGGCTCTGGCACGCGGCGCATTGCCGGTTTTCCGAGCCCCGACATCGCCAACATCGAGGCCGTGCTGAGCCCGGCCAGTGAGGCGGATGCGCAAGCCCTGCTCGAGTTTGACTCGAACTTTCTTCTCGCCCGGCCCCTCAGACCTAGGGTCCCGGGGCGCTCGCCGCCGGGGTCGAACTTTATTCATGGAACAGGCCCAGGAGCTGCACCCAGGGCCCGCTCATCGAGCCGAGCGTCGCTCGGTGTCGCCTCGAAGGGCCTCGCGAGAAGAGACCGATGAACAGCACGCTATTCGATCGTTACCTGCAGGTTCGCCGCCACAGCATGACGCTGGTCGCCCCGCTCAGCGAGGAGGACATGGTCGTGCAGTCGATGCCCGACGCCAGCCCGGCCAAGTGGCATCTGGCCCATTGCAGCTGGTTCTTCGAGACCTTTCTGCTCGCCGAACGTCTGCAGGGTTACCGCCCGTTCGATCCCGCCTTCGCCTACCTGTTCAACTCCTATTACGAAGCCCTCGGCCCCCGTCAACCGCGGCCGCAGCGAGGCTTGCTGACGCGCCCGCCGCAGGCCAGGCTATGGGCCTACCGTGCCCATGTCGACGACCATATGCGCCAGTTGCTACAGACCCCGCTGGAGGCCGAACTGACGGCCCGGGTGGAACTGGGCCTGGCCCATGAGCAACAGCACCAGGAACTGCTGCTGATGGACCTGCTGCACCTGTTCAGCCTGTCGCCGCTCAAACCGGTGTACACCGAACACTGGCCGGCGGACAGCGGCGGTCGGCGTGGGCACTTTGTGCCCGTACCGGGCGGGCTGATCGAACTGGGACATGCCGGCGACGGCTTCGCCTTCGACAACGAAGGCCCGCGCCACAGCAGCTACCTGCCCCCCTTCGAAATCAGCGACCGGCTGGTGACCAACGGCGAATGGCTGGCCTTTATCGAGGACCAGGGCTACCGACGCGCCGAACTGTGGCTGGCGGACGGCTGGGCCCTGATCCAGGCCGAACAGTGGCGAGCACCGCTGTACTGGCAGGAACTGGATGGACGCTGGCAGGCAATGACCCTGCGCGGCCTGCAGCCGCTGGAGTGGGATGCGCCAGTGATTCATATCAGCTACTACGAGGCCGCCGCCTACGCCGCCTGGGCCGGAGCGCGCCTGCCGACCGAGGCTGAATGGGAGCACGCCGCCAGTCGCGGCCTGCTGGAGCAGGTCGACGACCAGGCCTGGCAATGGACGCAGAGCGCCTACGGCGCCTACCCGGGATTTCGTCCGGCGACCAATGCCATAGGTGAATACAACGGCAAGTTCATGGTCAGCCAGATGGTGCTGCGTGGAGGCGCCAGTGTCACGCCTGCCGGGCATGCACGCCTGAGCTACCGCAACTTCTTCTATCCGGCGCAGCGCTGGATGTTTGCCGGCCTGCGCCTGGCGCGCGATGCTACGGCAGCCGGTGCTGGGGCAGCCCGTGCTGCGCCGGTCGATACCGCGGCAGCCGATGCTGCGGCAGCCGGGCGAGTCGAAATGCTCGGTGGGACATTCGCCCGCGATCTGCTAGCTGGGCTCAGCGCGCCACAGAAGCGCCTGGCGCCCAAGTACTTCTACGATGCCACCGGCTCGGAACTGTTCGAGGCCATTTGCCGTACGCCGGAGTACTATCCCACCCGCGCGGAAACCGCGCTGCTGAAGCGCATCGCGCCGCAACTCGCCGCGCAGATTCCCGCGGGGGCCGCGCTGATCGAATTCGGTAGCGGCGCCAGCGAAAAGACCCGCCTGCTGCTCGATGCCATGCCGCAACTCGCCGCCTACCTGCCCATCGATATCAGCGCATCGGCCCTGGACAAGGCCGCCGAGCGCCTGCGCCGCGACTACCCGGGGCTGGAAATCACGCCCCAAGTGGGCGATTTCAGCCAGCTGTCGCAGCTATCGCAGTTGCACCTGGCGACTTCGGCGCGGGCGCGGGTGGGCTTCTTCCCCGGCTCGACCCTGGGCAACTTCAGCCAGGCCGAATCGGTGCAGTTCCTGCGCGCGGTGCGGACCTTTCTCGGCCCCCAGGCGCGCTTCATAGTGGGCGTGGACATGCTCAAGGACATCGCCACCCTGGAGGCCGCCTACGACGATGCCGACGGCATCACCGCGAGCTTCAACAAGAACCTGCTGCTACGCATCAATCGCGAGCTGCAGGGCGATTTCGACCCGGAGACCTTCGACCACCTGGCGACCTGGAACCCGCAACAGAACTGCATGGAGATGTACCTGGTCAGCCGTCACGACCAGCGGGTACGAGCTGCGGGCCAAGACTTCACCTTCGCCCGCGGCGAACGCCTGCACACCGAGTGTTCGCACAAGTACAGCCTCGAGTCCTTCGCCCGGCTCGCCACCCAGGCAGGCTGGACGCTGAGCCGCTACTGGCTCAGCCCGCCGCCTCAGGTCGGGATCTTTATTCTGGAAACTTGAGTAGCCACCCGATCGGATCGCTCTTCTCGAAGCCTCGGCATCACGCAGCCAAATGATGATTGAGCGCTACCCTCTTTCAACCACAGTCTGTGGACAACCGACTGAAGAGGAACGCGCTTATGAGTCACTACCGAACCTTGACCCGACATGACCTCGATGGTGTTACGACCATCGCGTTCGATCATCCACCGATCAACCTGATCGACCGTGAGGTGGTGATCGACCTGTTGAACCTGGCCAAGGCGCTGGAATGCGATGAGCAAAGCCAGGTAGTCGTCTTTCGCAGCGCCAACCCGGATTTCTTCCTGGCCCACTATGACCTGGGCAGCCAACTCGGCCATCCGGCACCGTCGGTACCAGAAGGTCGGGCGAGCCTGCTCAGTGAGTTGTTCAGCCGCTTCAGCCGCCTGCCGCAGGTGACCATCGGCGAGCTGCATGGCCGTGCACGGGGCGCCGGTAGCGAGTTCCTCTTGGCCCTGGACATGCGCTTCGCCGCCCGCGAACGCGCAATACTCGGCCAACCGGAAGTCGCGGTTGGCTTGCTGCCGGGGGCTGGAGGCACGGTTCGATTGACGCAATTGCTCGGACGGGGACGTGCGCTGGAAGTGTGCCTGGGCGGTGCCGACTTCGATGCCGAAACCGCCGAGCGCTACGGCTGGATCAACCGCGCGCTGCCGGAAACCGAACTACAGGGTTTTACCGAGGCACTGGCACGGCGCATTGCCAGCTTTCCGAGCGCAGGCATCGCGCACATCAAGGCCGTGGTGAACCAGGTCAGTGAAGCGGATGCGCAAACCCTGGTTGAGGAGTCCCAGCGATTCGTCGCCAACATGACCGCGCCCCAGACCCTGGAGCGGGTGCAATGGCTGATGGACAACGGCGGCCAGACCGACGGCGCGATGGAGCGTGACCTTGGCGCATTGATGACAGGCTATCCACATCCCCTCGCTTAGGCCATCAGAGAAATTCCGGATGCAGCCGCTCCAACTGTGGCCAGTCGTGCCGGGCCTGATCATCCCCGGCCAGCAGGCGGAAGCCGGCGAACTCGAACCCCGGCGCCACCGTGCAACCGACCAGGGTGAAGTCCCCAAGCGAACGGGAAGCCTGCCACGCATGGGCCGGCACCGCCCGTTGCGGCAGGCTGGCCTCGCCCACCGGACCGAGCCGTTCACGCCGGATCCTTTCCGGCGACTCGGCCACCAGCAACTCCAGTGGCGCACCTTCGTAGAAATGCCAGAGTTCGTCGGCATCCACCCGATGCCAACGGCCGCACATGCCGGCCGGCAGCAAGTACAGGATGGCGCTCGAACAGGGCCGGCCGTTCGGCAGACGCTGGGCCGACTCGAACAACCGGCGATAGAAACCGCCCTCCGGGTGCGCCGCCAGATCCAGCTGCTGGATCAGCTCCAGGGCACGCGGGTGCATCAGGCCTCCAACGCCGCGGCGAAGTCGGCCAGCCAGGGCTCGGCGTCGGTCTCCGGGGTGACCGTCTCGCTGGCATCCAGGCGCAGCAAGGGCTGAACCTCACGGATCCCCAACTCGGAGAACAATTCACGCACCAGCTCGCCACCGGCACAGTAGGTGTCGCCATAGCTGGAATCGCCCAAGCCGATCACCGCACCCGGCAGGCCGTGCCAGGCCGGCAGATGATCGCGGATGGCGAAGTAGAGTGGCTGCAGGTTGTCCGGCAACTCGCCCATGCCGGTGGTCGATGTCACGGCCAGGAAAGCCTCTGGCGCAAAGGCCTGCAAGTCGGCCAGACTCGCCCGGGGGTTGTGCCAGGCCTCGAAGCCCGCGGCCTTGAGCACCTGTTCGGCGTGACGGGCAACCTCTTCGGCAGTGCCGTAGACCGAGCCGGAAAGAATGGCAATTCTCATGAAAAAACTCCAGAAACAGACGGAAACGCCGACATTATGCCGGAACTGTGCGCCTTGTTTTAGAATGCACCCTCCATGCCCGAGACCCTGACCATGATCGATGCCAAACTTCTGCAACTGGTGATCAACGCGTCCAACGACGGCATAGTAGTGGCCGAGCAGGAGGGGGACGACAATATTCTGATCTATGCCAACCCGGCCTTCGAGCAGCTGACCGGGTACGCCAGCGACGACATCCTCTACCAGGACTGCCGTTTCCTCCAGGCGGGCGACCGCGCGCAGATCGGCTTGGCCGCCATCCGTGACGCGGTGAAGAAAAACAGGCCCTGTCGTCAGGTAATCCGTAATTATCGCAAGGATGGCAGCCCGTTCTGGAACGAACTGTCGATTACACCGGTCTTTAACGAAGGCGATCAGCTGACCTATTTCATCGGTATCCAGAAAGACGTGACCCTGCAGGTAGAAGCCCAAGGCCGGGTGCGGGAACTGGAAATCGAAGTGGCGGCACTGAAAGCCGAACTGAACCGGTTGAAAACCGCCCCCTGACTCCATGCCACAGGATGGTTGGCATGTTTGCTGCCTGGATTGGCACAACATCTTAAGGAAGAGATCTCTCCTATGGCCGACCATTCGTCTTTATCCAAGGATGAGCGCGACTTCATTCAACAGTTGCTCATCAACCCGGTACTCGGCAAGCCCTTGCAAGCCCCGCGCTTTCGCGTGGACGGTGGCGAGCAGGCCAACGCCTTGCTCACACGCCTGGCCGACCACTCGCAGCTGAGCCTGGAATCCCACTTCGACGATCATTGGATGAGTTTCCCCCTGCAACTGATGGAGGACGAATTCCATACCCTGCACCTGCAATTGGGGGCACCGAGCATCTTCGAGGACGGCCCGGTCCAGCGCCCGTGGCGTCTGCACCTCAAGCAGGCCATCGCGCTACAGGATGAAGCAGGGGAAGCCAGCGACCTGTCGGTTCGCGAACTCTCGCCCAATGGCCTGCTGATCAGCAGCCCGGGCAAAGCCCCCCTGCGCTTCTCCCTATGGCTGCCGCTCCCCGGTCAGGACCCCATCCCGCTGCACGGCAAACGCGTGCGCTCGGTCGGCAAGAAACTGACGGCTTACCAGCTCAAGGGCTGTCACCCGGGCCACACCGAGCGCATCCGCCACTTCCTCTTCCAACAGCACCGCCTGAAACACCCGCAGCTGTGCAGCCAGGCCTAGGCCTAGCGTTATGACTGAGAGTCTGAGAACCATGGGCATATCGATTTTGTAGGGTGCGCCGAATGCCCCACCACCCTCGCCATACCCGCGCAGGCAAGGTATCCGGACCGGGCGGCACCTCGAGGCCGCACAGATACGCGGGTTTCACCTAGGCGGCCCCACCCGCCCTACAGCGCTTCGGCGAAGTCCATAGGTCAGGGTGCAATGGGGGCCCCGTAGGGTGCGCCGCGCGCACCGGTTTTTCCAGCACCAAAAAGTGATGTGGTCAAGTAATTCTGGACACGGTTATAGGGTTTTATGCCGCCAAGCCTTCCATCGCCACGGGCGAGCGATGCTGGTTGGTGCTGTGAAGCCTGATTCGATTGTAATAATGGGTCAGGTAATGCAGCACATCC
>DATDTH010000027.1:0-3468 GCA_035290985.1 Pseudomonas sp.
AGTGGATCAACACATCGCGAACGCCGGCTGGTGGACTTCCGCGATGTGTTGATCCACTCCACGACGGGCCAGGCCGGCCTGAGCCGCTCGGGCATGCGCATCGACCTGGGGGGCGTGGCCAAACTGCCCATCCTGCAGGCGGGCCTTCGCGTTCTCGAACAACACGGCCTGCGCCACGCCATGGTCAATGGCGGTGGTGACGTGCTCACGCGCGGCCAGCTCCTGGGCCAGGACTGGCGCGTGGGCATCCGCGACCCGCGGGCCCCCGAACGGCTGATCGGCACGGTGCAAGTGCGCGATGCCTGCGTGGCCTCGTCCGGTGACTACGAACGCTGCTTCTTGCGCAACGGCCGGCGTTACCACCACGTGCTGGACCCGCGCACCGGCATGCCCAGCCACGGCATGCGGGGCGTGGTCACGGTGTCGCGCCAGCCCGATCCCGTCAACGGCCTGGGCGCCGCGATCATGGTGGCGGGTGCTGCCGCTGGACAGCAACTGCTTGCGCCCCTGCGCGGGGTGGACAGCCTGATGGTGGACGCCAGCGCCAAGGTCCTCATCACGGGACGCATGGGCGAGCACCTGCAAGCGGCCTGAGAACGCCCCCGGCGCTGCTTCAACCGGCCTTGGCCTGCTTCGGTTTTCGCGTCGCTGCGGGCTTGGCCGGGCGAGCGAGCTTGGTGGCGTCGGGCAAGGCCTTTTTCGGTCTGGCCAGCGACGCAAACTGAATGGGAATGAGGTGGGGCAACTGCCCCGCAGGCCCCTTGCCTGCCGCCATCGGCGCGAGCAGGTCGGCCAGCGTGATGCCATCGAGCACGTCAAAGAAGCCCTGCATCGCCTTGTGCAAGGAATCTTTGAGCCGGCAATAGCCATCCAGGCGGCAGGTGTTGGTCTTGCGGTCAAAACACTCCACCAGCGTCATATCGGTTTCGGTCTGGCGGATGATTTCGCCCAGGGTCAGTTCTCCGGCCGGCTTCAGCAAGCGCAGACCACCGCCCCGACCCCGCGTGGTCGCGATCCAGCCGCACGCGGCAAGGATCATGGCGATCTTGGTGAGATGGCTGCGCGAGATGCCATGCGCCTCGGCGATCTCGTTCACCGTCGGCGGATGCTCGCGCCCTTCACAAGCCGCGCAATACATCAGCATGCGCAAGCTGTAGTCGGTCCATTGGGTGAGTCGCATGGGGTCATCAGCCTGTCAGAAGAAGAGTGTGCGTTCGAGAATGGACCACTGTACCGTCAAAACAGCGAGCGCCAGGCGCCCTGCATCAAGGCGGCAGGCCCAGTGGTCACGGGGTACCACCTTGCACATCGCAGCGCCTCCCGCAGCAAAGCCAGCCGACCAGGCGCTCAGCCTTTGAGAAGGGCTCCGGTGCCGTCCTGCACCTGCACGTTGATCGCAATGCCCTGGCGCACGCTCATCGAAACGGTGCAGAACTCCTCGAATTGGGCGAGCACGCGGTCCAGGTGTTCGATGTCGGCTGCGGCCTGCCCCAGCTCCAGTTTCACGTTGATGCCCATGATTCGCAGGCGCTTGTTTTCGTTGCGCCCGACCTCGGCCGTGGCGGTCGCCTTGAGGGCGCCCGGGTCCTGCTTGAACTTCTGCAACGAAAACAGCAGGCTGGCGCTCAGGCAGTTGGCCACCGCGGCCAGCAGCATGTGGTCGGGCGCCGGGCCTGCACCCAGCCCCAGAGGCGCCGGTTCGTCGGCCAGCATCTGCGGGATGGCTGCGCCGAAATCCACCAGAAACTGGTAGCCCGACTGGCGGGTGATGGTCACGCTGGCGTTTTCGCTCATGGGAGCTCCTGAAGTTGGCGACCGCTCGGCGCGGGGTCGGTGGTCGAGGGTTTCCGATAGGGTGCACAGGTCACCAAATTGACCAATGTCAAATCCAGATCTGCGGTCGATCTCTATATTAACAAACTCCCAGGGGTATCAAAAACAACCGAAGCCATTCACTCACAGGAGACACCCATGTCCGAGACCCTGCAACCCGACCCGCGGGTTGAAACCGCGCGCCGACGCTTCCTGGCCGGTCTGGGCGCCCTGCCCCTGGCCGCGGCGCTGTCGCAGACCAGCACGCCGGCGCAGGCCGCCAGCGTCAAGAGCAGCGCCCGCATCGTGATCGCGGGTGCGGGTGCGGCCGGCCTGGCCGCCGCCTCGCAACTGGCGGCCCGTCTGCAGGGCGCCAGCATCACCGTGATCGATGCGCGCAAGGAGCACTATTACCAGCCCGGCTTCACCCTGGTCGCCGCGGGCATCAAGCCGCAAGCCTACACCGTGTCGAACACCGGCGACTACCTGCCCCAGGGCGTCGAATGGGTCACCGAGCGGGTGGCCGAGATCGATCCGGAAGGCAACAAGGTGGTCACCGAAAGTGGCAAGGCCGTGGCCTACGACTTCCTGATCCTCGCGACCGGCCTGGAGCTGAACTACGCCGGCATCGAAGGCATGGACACCGCACGCATCGGCCAGAACGGCATGGGCAGCATCTACCACAGCCCTCAGGCCGCGACCGCCACCTGGCAGGCCATGTCGGCCTTTGCGGACAAGGGCGGTATCGGCGTCTTCGGCCGCCCGGCGGGCGAGATGAAATGTGCGGGCGCTCCGCTGAAATACACCTTCATCACCGACGACCACCTGCGTCGCCGTGGCAACCGCGGCAAGGCCGAGATCGTCTACATGGCCCAGAGCAAGTCGCTGTTCGGCGTGCCCATCGTGGCTGAAAAGGTGCGCATGCTGTTCCAGGACCGGGGGGTCAAGGTCAACCACGAACACGTGCTGCAGGCGATCGACCTGGACAAGCGCATCGCGACCTACAAGACCCTCACCGGAACGGCCGAGCAGAAATACGACTTCATCAATGTGGTGCCGCCCATGCGGGCGCCCGAGGTCGTGCGCAACAGCCCCCTGCCCTGGACCGAAGGCCCGTTCGCGGCAGATGGCTGGGTGGAAGTCGACCGCGACACCCTGCGCCACAAGCGCTACCCCAACGTCTTCGGCGTCGGCGACATCGCCGGTGTGCCCAAGGGCAAGACGGCGGCCAGCGTGAAATGGCAGGTGCCGGTGGCCGTGTCACACCTGATCGGCGACATCGCCGGCAAGGCCTCCAGCGAGGTCTACAACGGCTACACCAGTTGCCCGCTGATCACCCGCCTGGGCCAGGCCATGCTGATCGAGTTCGACTACAAGGACAACCTGATCATGTCCTTCCCCGGCGTCATCGCACCGCTCGAGGAACTCTGGATCAGCTGGGTCATGAAGACCATGGCCCTCAAACCCACCTACATCAGCATGCTGCGCGGCCGCGCCTGACCCTCTGGAGATTCCCATGAAAGAACTCGATCCGCTGGTTTTTGTCGCCGTGTTCCAGGAGATGCTGGGGCCCCTGCTCTGGGTCATGCTGCTGGTGGCGGTGGTCGGCACGGTGGCGTTTCTGGCGCTGCTGGTGCGCGAACGCGGCCTAGATCG
>DATDTH010000028.1:0-7745 GCA_035290985.1 Pseudomonas sp.
AACCAAACCTCATTCCTCTCCCTAGCCCCGCGCAAAAACCGGCTCCGTCGCGGCCGTGACAAAACGTCAACAGACCCTAGAGTTAGGGGAACTCTGCGTCGGTCAGAGACCTTGCAATCGATAGCGGCCAAGCCGCAGGAGCGACCTATGTCCGATCATCACACCTACAAGAAAATCGAAGTCGTGGGCACCTCGAAGGTCAGCATCGAGGATGCGATCAACAATGCCTTGGGCGAATGCGCCAAGTCGGTCCGCAACATGGACTGGTTCGAGGTCACCGAAACCCGGGGTCATATACTGGGCGGCAAGGTGGCCCACTACCAGGTCGGGCTGAAGGTCGGCTTCCGCATCAGCGAGAGTTAGAGCGTTTTCACGCAAAGTCCGTCTGTACCTGGGCGTCCGTCCGCGTGGGTTACGCCGCGCGGCAAGTACGTCGTGGTTTGTCGGCCCAGCGTTTTGCGCGGCTAACACCACCCTACGAAAAGCGCCGATGCCCAGGTCGAAACGGCGGGCAAAGGTAAGGCGAAAATGCTCTAGCCGGCCAATTGGATAGGCCGGCATCCCGTGCCGCTGGCCTGTGCGCATGGGATTGAGTAGAGTTATCCGACTGATTTACTCGGGTAAGCGCGGTGGGCTGTTCGCGATCGCGCTCCGCTCAACGCACAGGCAGGCCCATGACTCGACTGGCAAAGATCAAGATATCCACCCTCGACCTGGTGCCGATTCGCGACGACGAGCCGGGGCCGCAGCAGGCCCTGCAACGTTCCCTGGCCCTGGCCCAACATGTGGAGCGGCTCGGTTACACCCGGTTCTGGGTCGCCGAACATCACAACATGGATGGCATCGCCAGTTCGGCGACCGCCGTGCTGATCGGCTACCTGGCTGCGGGCACTTCGACCCTGCGGGTCGGCGCTGGCGGGGTGATGCTGCCCAACCACGCGCCACTGGTGATCGCCGAACAGTTCGGCACCCTGGCCAGCCTGTACCCCGGGCGCATCGACCTGGGTCTCGGCCGGGCGCCGGGTTCGGACGCCTTCACCGCCCATGCCCTGCGCCGGGAGCGCTCGGGCAGCGCCGACGATTTTCCCCAGGATCTGGAAGAACTGCAGGGCTACCTGGGCCCGCGCACGCCGGATCAGCGGGTGCTGGCCATGCCGGGCAGTGGCACCCAGGTGCCGCTCTGGTTGCTCGGCTCCAGCCTGTTCAGCGCCCAGTTGGCGGGTCTCAAGGGCCTGCCCTATGCCTTCGCCTCGCACTTCGCGCCACGCCTGATGCACGAGGCGATTCGCGTCTATCGCAACCACTTCAAGCCCTCGGCAGTGCTCGACAAGCCCTATGTGATGCTCGGCGTGCCCCTGGTGGCGGCGGACAGCGACGAACAGGCGGCCTACCTGGCCACCTCGGCCTACCAGCGGATCCTGGCCCTGATCCGCGGCCAGAGTCTGGTGCAGCGGCCGCCGGTGGCGAGCATGGATGGCCTGTGGTTGCCCCATGAGAAGGCGGCGGTTGGCGAGTTTTTCGGCTTGGCGGTGATCGGCGGTCCGGATAAGGTCCGCGCCAGGCTCGAGCTGCTACTGGAGCAGACCGGGGCTGACGAGCTGATCTTCACCGGCGATCTGTACGACTTCGCCGACCGCCTGCGTTCCTTCGAACTGCTCGCCCAGTTGCGTTGACGCGCATGGATGGCCTCCCGTCATTCGTGACTTATTGCGCACTTTGGGCGGTGTTATTGCTCAATGGTGAAACAAGGCAACAAACTATCGGTTGATTCACGGTTTACCCAGGCGCCTGGGGCATACTGCTGCAAGCCCTAGCCTGAGTCGGATCTCAGTGTGGCGGCAGGTTTTGAATGGAAAAATTGAAAAAAGTCGGTTGCCATAGCCGCGTCCCCGGAATCTACCGGAACTGCATGGCGCTCTATGGTTTCACGTGGCGCAGGGATGCTCAGGACACGGCTTAGGTGGCCGGGTTCACACTCAGGGAGTTGTAACGCATGTTCCAGCTTGGACGGAAAACATGGATTCTATTGTTCACCTATGTGATCGGTGTCAGTGGTTACATCTATTACCTGGATGGCGAGACCCAGGCGCTGATCGACGCCAACATCAACAGCAAACTGCTGCATGCCGCCCAGGCCACGTCGGCCATTCTGGGTGACCGCTACCATGACCAGCTGATCGATAAGGACTCCAAGTCCCAAGCCGAAGATTGGGAGACGATCCAGAAGCTGACTCGTTACAACAAGTCGATCGGCTTGACCTTCGTCTACACCGTGGTCAAACGGGGCAACCTGGCTTACCTGGTCAGTTCCAGTGCCTCGGACGAAGAGCTCGAGGCCAAGGACTACGTCCGCTTTTTCGACCCCTACCCCGATGCCAGCCAGGCCCTGCTCGACACGTTCGCCCGCAGCGAGCCGACCTGGGTCGACTATTCGGACCATTGGGGCGATTTTCGCGCGGTCTTCGTGCCACAACGTTCCCAGGACGGCAGCATCTATGTCGCCGGGGCCGAGATATCCCTGGCGGACTACCATCGACAATTGCACCAGGACTCCCTGCAGCACATCGGCCTGGCCATCCTGGTGTTTCTCGCCCTCAGCCTCTGGTTCGCCATCCATGTCGTGCGCGTGCGCGATCACCTGCACCAACTGCAAACCAACGAGCAGGTCCTGAAGCTGGCGAAAACCGTCGCCGAAGAGGCCGACCGGGCCAAGACCAAATTCCTCGCGACCATGAGCCACGAGATACGCACGCCCATGTACGGCGTCATAGGCGCGACCGAATTGTTGGTGGGCACCCGGCTCGACCCGGAACAGGGCAGCCTGCTGAAAACGATTCAGACCAGCGGGCAAGCCCTGCTCTCGTTGATCGACGACATTCTCGACCTGGCCAAGGTCGAAGCCGGCAAGCTGGAGTTGAAATACCGGGTCTTCGAGGTGCGCTCCTGGGTGGCGTCCACCGCCGAGATGGTCCGGCAGAATATCCAGGACAAGCCGGTCGTGCTCAAGGTACGGGTCGCCGAGGACGTGCCCGTGCTGATCAAGAGCGATGCCGAGCGGCTGCGCCAGATCCTGATCAACCTGCTGGGCAATGGGCTGAAATTCACCGACTCGGGGGAAGTTTCGCTGCTGGTCACGGCCAGCGGCACGGGGGCGAAAACCTACCTTGGCTTTGCGATACGCGATACCGGCATCGGTATACCCACGGATCGCCATGATCGCCTGTTCAAGCCCTTTACCCAGCTCGGTGGGGGCGCCAGTCAACGGTTTCGCGGGGCCGGCCTGGGGCTTTCCATCTGCAAGAGCCTGGTCGAGGCCCTGGGCGGGACCCTGGCCTTCCGCAGCCAGGTGGGTGTGGGCTCAGTGTTTTCCTTCAGCATTCCGGTGGAGCCCTTCTATCCGGCCGAACTGCCGGCCGCGGAACCGAATCCGGCCGTCAGGTTCGATCCCTCATTCGCCCAGCGCTATCCGCTGGACATACTGCTGGTGGAAGACAATCCGGTGAGCCAGCGGATTGCCCAGGGCATGCTGCAGCGCCTGGGGTATGCGCCGACCCTGGCAACCGATGGCCTCGAGGCGCTCGGCAAGTGCATGAGCGCGATGCCGGACATCATCTTCATGGACATCAATATGCCCAATATGGATGGGCTGGAAGCGACTCGCCGGGTGCGCCAACTGGCGCAGGGCGAGCACTGCTACGTGGTCGCCTTCACGGCGAGCGCCTTCTCGGACGAGATAGAGGGCTGCATGAGCGCGGGCGCCAATGATTTCCTGATCAAGCCGGCCAGGCTGCAGGCCCTGACCGAAGTCCTGCAACGGGCGCTCAGGTACCCGCAGCGCTCTCGCGCCACGGGTACCTGAACCGACTGCTAGCCTGTTAGGGCGCGAAGGCCATGACGGACACCGGCGAACCCGATCCGCCTTGCAGGCGCAGGACGCCGATCACCAGGGTCGTGCCGCGGGCCGGCAGGCGATCGAGGTTGGTCAGGTTCTCAAGGATGATGCCATTCTTGGCCAGCACCTGGGTATTGGTCGCGTAGTTTTCATCCAGGCCTGGGTCCGCCCCGTGGGTGTCGATGCCCACGCCAGCGATCTGGCGTTTCTCCAGGAGAAAGGCGGTGGTTTCGGCGCCGACCCCGGGGAAGTGCAGATTGCCCTGGGCATCGGCGTTGAAAAACCGCTCGGGATCGTTCCAGAAGGCCTGCCAGCCGGTATAGAAGAGCACGACCGAACCGCGCTGAAGGCGGCCATGGCGTTTTTCCCAGGCCTTGATGTCGGCGATGCCGATCACATAATCCGGGTCCCGCAGGGTTTTCCCACGCACATCGATCACCGAGGCCGGTCGCACCAAGGACTCCGGACGGTAGTCATCGATGCCGATTCCGCCGGCGTGGAAACTGTTGGGCGCATTCATATGGGTGCCACTGTGTTCCCCCATGCTGAAGCGGCGCAGGAAGTAACCATCGGTTTCCAGGTTGGCCACGTCCTCGAACTCGACCGGTGGATCACCCGGCCAGAGCGGAATGCTCGGGTTGATGCCTTGACTGAGGTCGATCACTTTCCTGAATTGAATACTCAACATTCCTTTGCCTTCCGCATATTCCGCATAACAGTTATTCATGCCCGCTGACAGCAAGGCGGTCAGCACTCCAATAGATGCCAGTCTGGAAAATCCCCTCTTGGGTTTAGCGGTGATAGCGACCATAAAACGCTCCTTCGTTCGTTGTTATTTCAAGGTTATCCGCTTGGGACGGATAGTTAGCCGCTGCCTGTTGGTGCCTCGTGTGAGGCGCCTGACTGACGGCCGAACCTGCTTGCTCCCTGCGTGTTGGTCTGGAGGCGATTGGCCGATCATAGCAATATCATTGGGCCTTATTGAGCCGATTATTCAGAACTTCGTCTCATTGGGGGGTGTTTATCCCAGGCTGAAAAAGAGCGACGGCCTGGGCAGGAAACGTACAGGAGCCACGCCGCGCTTAAAAGGTGCGGAAGTTCGTAGGAGGGATTTTCCCCTGCGTGTTCCCAGGCTTAGGGCGGGCCGATGCCCAGGATCGCCCGCAAGGTTAGGCACCCCCGCAGCTCCTACAAGAGCGCGACAAGTATTCGTAGTGATCCAGTGACCTGGGCCACGTCAGGGCGTATTGAAAACCCGGGCGAACTTGTGCCCTCACGGCCTTTCTGAACTGGGTAACCTCGATTTTTCCAAGGAGAGTTCAGATGAAAAAAACCGCATCGGCCCGCTGGCAAGGCGGGCTCAAGGACGGCACCGGCAGCCTCTCGACCCAGAGCGGCGCGCTGTCGAACACCCCCTATGGCTTCAATACGCGCTTCGGCGATCAGCCCGGCAGCAACCCGGAGGAACTGCTCGGCGCCGCCCATGCAGGCTGTTTTTCCATGGCCCTGGCCAAGGAATTGGGTGAGGCCGGGATGACCGCCGAATCCATCGACACCCGCGCCGAGGTGACCCTGGACAAGGTCGAGGGCGGCTTCGCCATTACGGCGGTCCACCTGTCCCTGCGGGCGAAAATACCGGGTGCGGACCGCGAGGCCTTCGAGAAGGCGGTGGAGACCGCCAAACAGGGCTGCCCGGTGTCCAAGGTGCTGAATGCCGAGATCACCCTGGAGGCGGTGCTGGAGACCTGATCAGGACTGGCCGCGACGGACCTGCCGGCGCTCGTAACTGTCCAGCAGCGGCTGGGTGGTCAGGCCATGCAGCAGGATGCTCAGCGCCACCACGGACAGGGTCAGGGCGCAGGCCTCCTCGGCGGCGCCCGGCGCGAGCCCCTGGTTCAGGGCGAAACTCAGGTAATACAGGCTGCCGATGCCGCGAATGCCGAACCAGCCGAGCAGGCGGCGCTGCCGGGCGTCGATGTGACGGCCGCGTACCAGCAGCCAGACGCCGAGCGGCCGTATCACGCAGAACAGGGCCAGACCCAGCGGCAGCGCGCGCCAGTCCCAATGCAGGGCCAGCAGCGCGCCGAGCAGGGTCACCAGCAGCACCTCGAGTATCCGCTCGAGGATATGGCCGAAGGAAAGAATCTCGCCAATCAACAGCCCGGCGGCTACCTTCGGCTGCGTCGCCCGGGCGCCGAGCCGTTCGACGGCCTTGGCCTGCGCCGTCTCGCTGCTCTTGGGCAGGGGCGCAACCGCGTCCTCCGCCGGAATGGCCGAACGCCCGGACAAGGCGATTTCGGCGTGACGCAGGCCAACGCCCGCGGAAAAGGTGGCGAGAAAGCCCCAGGCACCGAGATTTTCGGCGATGAAATAGGACAGCGCGATCAGTGCCAGGGCGAGAAAGTCGTTGGGCGACAGCGCCGCATCGGCATGCCGGCTGCGCAGGACGATCGCCAGTCGGCCGACCCCCTGCCCCAGGTAGAAACCGATCAGCAGGCCGGCCGGCACCGCCCAGAGCAGCCGCTGCAGGGCCCAGTCGAACAGCCAGCCGTCGGTGCTTTCGCCCGCGGCGATAAAGGACAGGGCGAAGACCACGAAGGGGAAGGCCATGCCGTCGTTGAGGCCGGCTTCGCCCGACAGGCCATAGCGCACTGGGTCGAAATCCCGGGCATGGTTGACCTGCACCAGGCTGGCCAGCACCGGGTCGGTCGGGGCCAGCACCGCGCCAATCAGCAGCGCCATGCCGAGGCTCAGCCCCAATCCATAATGGCCGACCAGCGCCACACCGAGGATGCTGGTCAGCATCACCGGTCCCGCCAATAGGTAGGCGCTGCGCCAGGCGGGGTCCTTGAAGGCCAGGCGCAGCTTCATGCCGCCGATAAAGAGCGAGATCAGCACGGCGATCTCGGTCAGGTGCTCCAGCCAGCCGGCGATCTGGAAAAAGCTGTCCTGCCAGAGTCCCAGCCCAAGTGGCCCGATGGCCAGGCCGAAGGCGAGGTAGAGGGCGGAGGTGGTGATGGGTAACCAGCGCAGGTAGGTCGAGGCCAGCGTCAGGATCAGCAGCAACGTGCCGAGCACGCCCATCCAGTGCATAAAACTCATCGGCCGATCCGCCTTCAAGATCCGCGCCTGGATGCCCTGGCATTGCGCCGCGGCCGTACAGGCGTCCGTCTAGGTTTCGACGGCGTTGCCGGCGCTTAGGTTCAGTTCTTCGCCCCGTACTTATGCTTAGTAGGGGCCGCAGCGCAATACCTGGCCGCGGGCGAGGACCTGACGCTGCTCGTCGAATAGCCAGGCCTGGGCCTTGAGCGCCAGCGGCCGGGCCTCCAGGCGGTAGCGCCGGCCCGCCGCGAAGTCGGCATAGCGCACACGGATATGGCAGGTGATCTGCAAGGGCTCGGACATCCCGTCCAGGCCGCCGCCCCTGTTGACCTCATACTGGAAACGGGCCTCCAGTTCGTGGGCGCCGGGGCTGACCTGGAAGTAGCGGCCGTCGTTCAGGCGCTGGCCGTCGAGCCGCTGGGCCATCAACAGGTGGCCGGCGCTGGCATAGGGCTGGACCCAGGCCTGCTGGGGGTCGGCGGGTGGCAAGGGCGAGGCGCAGGCCGCGAGGGCGAGCAGGCCGATGAACAAGGGTAGGCGGCGCATGGCGATCTCCACGCTGAGGGGGGCGATAAGGAGCATGACACAGCCTGGGCCGCTCCGCCGCTGGAGGCCGCCGCCGCAATGGGGTAGCGTGGCCGGCATGACTCTATTCGGCCCCTGTTCCAGCGTTCAACGGTTTTTCTATGGCGGTCGGCGCACCCTGCTGACGGTATTGACGAGCCTGTGGCTCGGCGGTTGTTCGAGCCTG
>DATDTH010000029.1:0-4507 GCA_035290985.1 Pseudomonas sp.
CGAAAAGAGATAGCTGCGGGCCAGCTTGCGCGCGACGGGAAAGCGCAGGTCGCCGTTGATCTGCAGAGGCGTGGGAAAGGTCGCCGCGACGGTCGCGCCGAAGGCTTCACCGATCGACTCGACCGCGTGCCACCAGAACACCGGGATATAGAGCGCATCGCCCGGCTCGACTAGCGCGCGCAGGGGACTCAGCGTCCGCGCGCAGGGAAACCGCTCGGTGTCGATGCTGTAGAGACTGCCCTCGTTCTCGATGATCGGGCGCAGCCCTTGCCAGCTGGCATCGTCCGGCGGCAGCAGCAAGACCTCCTTGGCGCCGACGACCTGGGCC
Organism: Pseudomonas sp.; assembly: GCA_035290985.1. Taxonomy (GTDB): domain Bacteria; phylum Pseudomonadota; class Gammaproteobacteria; order Pseudomonadales; family Pseudomonadaceae; genus Aquipseudomonas. The sequence continues at coordinate 329 of DATDTH010000029.1, forward strand.
ATGAAAGTCTCGTCGGTGGAGTGGAAATGCCAGTCCGTGTAGGAGTTGCGGTAGAGAAAACTGCGGTGCCCGGGATAGTGCCGCGACTTGGACAGCACCGGCATGAACGGCAGGCCACCGACGTCGTCTTTCATCGGCTCGATCGCCGAGCCTGGGGAGAAACGGCAGCTGTCCGCCACCAGCGGCGCGTCGCCTTCCTGCAAGCCGTCGAGGAACTCATGGAAGGGCATGTCCCGATAGACCGACGCCGAGTGCTTCTTCAACGCCTCCCGCACCTCGGGCTTGGACCAGCCGATCACTTCGGACACCACCACCGAACGCACGACCACGTCCTGGTTGCGTGAATTGGTCTTCAGGTAGCCCGGATCCTGCCATTTCTCGAAGGCCGGCCAGTGCCGCACGGCGTTCTTGACCAGGCAGGGGCGGTTCTGGTTCACGTACCGCCGGATGAAATCGGCGTTCGAGATGGCCAGGGCGTCTATCACCTCGAGCGGCGCGGCACGCCCATGATTGGGAAACCGGGAAAGGCTCCAGGGCTTGAGGGGCGGGCAGTCCATTGCAGGGGTCGGATTCATTATCGGGCGCTCTCAGGAACAGCTAGGGGGACGGCCTTCGCCAGCGTTCGCCGGGTGCCCGGACTCACTGATTCAGGGCTTCGAGAGCGCTTGTATAACAGAGTCCACCAGGGCTCGAAATATTGCCGGGCCGCGCTGCCGCGCCGCTGTCCCTGCTTCCCATGACAGACAGGCAACCCCGGATGCTCTAATTTTTTCCGCACTGTGGGGAAGTAGGGACCGAGGCGATTCGAGGCCGGATGACGCAGCGAAAGTTGCAGTGCCTCCAGCACCCATCCAGCCCGATGGGCGCTGCCCGCCCAGCCTTTCCCACGGCCATGCTCAGTCCCGTCGATGTCCAGTGTCCCGACCATCCAGGCACTCCTGCCCATCGACCGGAGACGAGCCCCAATTGATTTCGCAACAGGTGCTCCGATATGGATTCGTCGACAGATATGGCCTCCGCGCAAGACCAGGAGTCCCACGCGCTTGCATCGGTCCAGCAAGGTATCTGGCTCGATCAGATCGTCCATCCGGACCTGCCTTACTACAACATCGGCATGGCCCTGGAGATCAAGGGCGAGCTCGACATCCCGCTGTTCCGCAAGGCGATCGAACTGGCGGCCAACCGGCATGATGCCCTGCGCCTGAGCTTCAGCCATGAGGGCGGGATCGCCCGCCAGCGCGTGCTGCCGTCGATCGAAGTCGAGCTGGAGCTGGTCGAATTCACCGAGGAGCAAGCCGCCGCCGGGCTGGCGATGGACTACCTGCGCGACGCCTTCCGCCAGCCCTTCGAATCGATGACCGGACGCTTGTGGGAGGCGCGCCTGGTGCGCTGCGGGCCGGCACGCTACTACTGGCTCAATCGCTATCACCACCTGGTGACCGATGGCGTGGGCGTCGCGCTGATCGGTCACGCCGTGGACATGGCCTATACCCGCCTGCTGGCCGGTGACGACGACATGCCCCACGGGCACTCCTACCTGTCGTTCGTGGCCGACGACCACGCCTACCTGCAATCGAGCCGGTACGAGCGCAATCGGCAATTCTGGCTGGAACGCTACGCGCAACTGCCGCCGGCGCTCCTGCAACGGCGGCCAGCGCTGGCCGGAACCGGGCTGGCGCCCAGCGGCCAGGCACACATGATGATTCCCCGCACGCTGTTCGATGCCTTGATCCAGTTCACCGGCGGCCTTGGCTTGTCGATCGCCCACGCCCTGGTCGCGGTGGTCGGCACCTACTTCTGCCGGACAGTCGGTGTCGACGAACTGGTCATCGGCATGCCCGTGCACAACCGAACGACGGCGAACTACAAGGCCACGGTGGGCATGTTCTCGTCGGTCAGCCCGATCCGCCTGGCCGTCGATCCCGACGCCTCCCTGCTCGACCTGATGCAGGTCGCCGCCGCGGAACTGCGCAGCTGCTACCGGCACCAACGCTTCCCCATGGCCGAACTCAATCGCGCCCTGAAGCTGGCGCAAGCCGGTCGCCGGCAGCTGTTCGACCTGTCGCTCTCCTTCGAAAGCCTGGATGGCGACGCGCGCTTCGGCGGGCAGGCGATGGCCCGCGTCTTCACCCTGGACAATGGCTACGAGCAGACCCCCCTGGCGATCTTCGTGCGCGACTACCACCGGCACGAGGATGTCCATCTCGATTTCAACTTCAACACGGCGTTCTTCACCGCCGATGAAGTGCAACGCCTGCAGCAACGTATCCTATCGATGCTGGAAACCCTGATCGACCGACACGACCTGCCGGTCCGGCACTTTCCATTGATGACCGATGACGAGCGCCAGCTCCTGCTGGCCGGTTTCAACGCGACCGCGCGCGATTACCCGCGCGATCAACTTATCCATGGCCTGTTCGAACAGCAGGTGGCACGCAGCCCGGACGCCTGCGCGCTAAGCGACGACGCGGGCCAGCGCTTGAGCTACGCGGCGCTCAACCACCGGGCCAACCAGCTCGCGCACCACCTGATCGAACGCGGCGTGGGGCCCGATCAACGGGTCGCCGTGTGCCTCAAGCGCAGCCCCGAAATGGTCGTCGCCCTGCTGGCGATCCTGAAGGCGGGCGGGGCCTATGTGCCGATCGACCCTGACCTGCCGGCGGTGCGCCGCGACTTCATGCTGCACGACAGCGCCCCCATCGCCTTGTTGACCGATAGCCACCTGCTCGATGCAGTGCAAGGGGTGAACCTGCCGGTGCTGGTGCTCGACCGGGATTCGCCGGACATGACGCAAATCGCGCGGCAACCCGGGCACAACCCGGACCCCGCGCTGCTTGGACTCGGCGCGACCCACCTGGCTTATGTGCTCTACACCTCGGGTTCGACCGGCACCCCCAAAGGGGTGATGAACGAGCATCGCGGCGTGGTCAATCGCCTGCTCTGGGCGCGGGACGAATACGCCGTGGAGGCCAGCGATTGCGTGCTGCAAAAGACCCCCTTCGGCTTCGACGTTTCGGTCTGGGAGTTTTTCCTGCCCTTGCTGGCGGGCGCGCGCCTGGTCCTGGCCCGTCCGGGCGGCCATCAGGAGCCGGGCTACCTCGCCGGGCTGATGCGCGATGAAGGCGTCACCCTGCTGCACTTCGTGCCCTCGATGCTCGAGCGTTTTCTCGAGCACCCGGCGCTCGGCGAGCTGCCGCAACTGCGCCGCGTCCTGTGCAGTGGCGAAGCCTTGCCGCGCAGCCTGCAGCGACGCTTCGAGGAACGCTTCGCAGCGATCGAACTGCACAACCTGTACGGCCCCACCGAAGCGGCCATCGACGTCACGGCCTGGCAGTGCCGCCCTACGGATCCAGGCGATAGCGTGCCGATCGGGCGCCCCATAGCGAACACGCAAATCCATGTGCTCGACGCGCAGAACCAACCGACACCCCTGGGCGTGCCTGGCGAGATCCACATCGGCGGCGTCGGCGTGGCCCGTGGCTACCTGAACCGCCCCGAGCTGAGCGCCGAACGCTTTATCGCCGACCCCTTCAGCGACGATCCCCAGGCGCGCCTGTACAAGACCGGCGACCTGGGCCGCTGGCTGCCCAACGGGGCGCTGGAATACCTGGGGCGCAACGACTTCCAGGTAAAGATCCGTGGCTTTCGCATCGAGCTGGGGGACATCGAGTCCGCCCTCAGCGCCTGCGCCGGGGTGCGCGAAGCCGTGGTCATCGCCCGCGCCGACAACCCCGACGCGGCCGACATGCGCCTGGTCGCCTATTTCTGCGGCGAACCGCTGGCGGCCGAACAGCTGCGCGCCACCCTGCTCGAACGCCTGCCCGAGTACATGGTGCCCAGCGCCTATGTGCACCTGGACGCCCTGCCACTCAACGCCAACGGCAAGCTCGACCGCAACGCCCTGCCCGCTCCCGGCCTGGAGGCACTGGTCAGCCGAGTCTACGAAGCGCCGCAAGGCGAGCTGGAAACCCAGCTGGCGGCCATCTGGCAGGAGCTGCTCGGTCTGGAGCAGGTCGGCCGGCATGACGGTTTCCTGGAACTGGGCGGCCACTCGCTGCTGACGGTGCAGTTGCAGGCGCGCCTGCACCAGGTCCTCGGCGTCGAGATCGACCTGCGCACGCTCTTCGCCCAGGGCTCCCTCGCCGACCTGGCCCAGTGCGTGGCCCAGGCCAGCCCGTC
>DATDTH010000030.1:0-16356 GCA_035290985.1 Pseudomonas sp.
TGATGAAAGTTCGTGCATCGGTGAAAAAGCTGTGCCGCAACTGCAAGATTGTCCGTCGCGAAGGTGTCGTGCGCGTAATCTGCAGCGCGGAGCCGCGTCACAAGCAGCGCCAAGGCTGATTGTGATCTGAGCGTTACAAGCCCGGCAGCTAGTGCGCTGCCGGGTTGATTATTTGTTTTTACAGCGCTAATATCTCGCGCCTTATTTCTTGGCTTCCAGGGCGTAGGTAGCTGTCAATTGGAGTTCCACTGAATGGCCCGTATTGCAGGCGTAAACATTCCGGATAACAAGCACGCTGTTATCTCGCTGACCTACATCTTTGGTGTTGGTCGCACTACTGCACAGAAGATTTGTGCAGCGACCGGGGTTAACCCGGCGGTAAAAATTAAAGATCTGAGTGACGAGCAGGTTGAACTGTTGCGTACAGAGGTTTCCAAGGTTAATACCGAGGGTGACCTGCGTCGTGAAATCAACATGAAAATCAAGCGCTTGATGGACTTGGGCTGCTACCGCGGTCTGCGTCATCGCCGTGGCCTTCCGGCTCGCGGTCAGCGTACTAAGACCAACGCGCGTACCCGTAAGGGCCCGCGTAAGCCGATCCGCAAGTAATCGCATTCGCGCATCGACAGGAATCTAGTCATGGCAAAACCTGCTGCTCGTCCTCGTAAGAAAGTCAAAAAGACAGTGGTTGATGGCATCGCCCACATCCACGCGTCTTTCAACAACACCATTGTGACCATTACCGATCGTCAAGGTAACGCCCTGTCCTGGGCTACCTCTGGTGGTTCGGGTTTCCGCGGTTCACGCAAGTCCACCCCGTTCGCCGCCCAGGTGGCTGCTGAACGTGCTGGTCAAGCTGCGCTGGAATACGGCCTGAAGAACCTCGACGTGAACGTCAAGGGTCCCGGTCCGGGTCGTGAGTCCGCTGTCCGTGCATTGAACGGCTGCGGTTACAAGATCGCCAGCATCACCGACGTGACGCCCATCCCGCATAACGGGTGCCGTCCGCCGAAGAAGCGTCGCGTGTAATCAGGAGACAGTAGAAAATGGCTCGTTACATTGGTCCCAAGTGCAAACTGTCTCGTCGTGAAGGCACCGATCTCTTCTTGAAGAGTGGCGTCCGCGCTATCGAATCGAAGTGCAACATCGAAGCAGCCCCCGGTATCCACGGCCAACGCCGCGGCCGCCAGTCCAACTACGGCACCCAGCTGCGTGAAAAGCAGAAGGTCCGTCGTATCTACGGCGTCCTCGAGCGCCAGTTCAGCGGTTACTACAAGGAAGCAGCCGGCCGTAAAGGCGCTACCGGCGAGAACCTGCTGCAACTGCTCGAGTGCCGTCTGGACAACGTCGTCTACCGTATGGGCTTCGGCTCTACTCGTGCCGAATCCCGTCAACTGGTTTCGCACAAGTCGATCAGCATCAACGGCAAAACCGTTAATGTCCCGTCCTACCAGGTTCGCCCGGGTGACGTGGTAGCTGTTCGCGAGAAGGCTAAGAATCAGCTGCGCATTGTCCAAGCCCTCGAGCTGTGTGCCCAGCGTGGCCGCGTTGAGTGGGTTGACGTGGACACTGAGAAGAAATCTGGCGTGTTCAAGAACGTGCCGGCTCGCAGTGATCTGTCCGCCGACATCAACGAAAGCCTGATTGTCGAGCTCTACTCCAAGTAAGGGCTAGAAAATAGGTGCATCCATGCAGATTTCGGTAAATGAGTTCCTGACCCCCCGCCATATCGATGTGCAGGTGGTCAGTCCGACCCGCGCCAAGATCACCCTCGAGCCTCTCGAGCGTGGTTTTGGCCACACCCTGGGCAATGCGTTGCGTCGCATCCTGTTGTCCTCTATGCCTGGCTGTGCAGTAGTCGAGGCCGAAATTGACGGTGTACTCCATGAGTACAGCGCCATTGAAGGTGTTCAGGAAGACGTCATCGAGATCCTGCTCAACCTGAAAGGTCTGGCTATCAAGTTGCACGGCCGTGATGAAGTGACTCTGACACTGGCGAAGAAGGGCTCGGGCGTAGTGACCGCTGCCGATATTCAGCTGGATCATGATGTCGAGATCGTCAACGGTGACCACGTTATTGCCAATCTGGCCTCTAACGGCGCACTGAACATGAAGCTGACTGTGGCACGTGGTCGCGGCTATGAGCCGGCCGATTCGCGTCAGAGTGATGAAGACGAAAGCCGCAGCATCGGTCGCTTGCAGCTGGACTCTTCTTTCAGCCCCGTACGCCGTGTGGCGTACGTGGTTGAAAACGCCCGTGTTGAGCAGCGGACCAACCTTGACAAGCTGGTTATCGACCTGGAAACCAACGGTACCCTGGATCCGGAAGAGGCTATCCGTCGTGCCGCGACCATTCTGCAGCAGCAGTTGGCCGCGTTCGTCGACCTCAAAGGCGACAGTGAGCCGGTGGTGATCGAGCAGGAAGACGAGATCGATCCGATCCTGCTGCGTCCTGTCGATGATCTGGAACTGACCGTGCGTTCGGCTAACTGCCTCAAGGCAGAAAACATCTACTACATCGGTGACCTGATCCAGCGCACCGAAGTGGAGTTGTTGAAGACGCCGAACCTGGGCAAGAAATCCCTGACTGAGATCAAGGACGTTCTGGCCTCGCGTGGTCTGTCCCTCGGCATGCGCCTCGACAACTGGCCGCCGGCAAGTCTTAAGAAGGACGACAAGGCCACGGCCTGATCGTCGTAATCACCGAACGAGAGTTTGGTAAGGAATTGAACCATGCGTCATCGTAAGAGTGGTCGTCACCTGAGCCGCACCAGCGCTCACCGCAAGGCCATGTTTCAGAACATGGCGGTGTCGCTGTTTGAGCACGAGCTGATCAAAACTACCCTGCCTAAGGCCAAGGAACTGCGTCGGGTTGCCGAGCCGCTGATCACTCTGGCTAAAGTGGATAGTCTGGCTAACCGCCGTCTGGCCTTCGACCGTACCCGTTCGAAAGCCATCGTTGGCAAGCTGTTCAACGACCTGGGCAAGCGCTACGCCACCCGTCAGGGCGGTTACCTGCGTATCCTCAAGTGCGGTTTCCGCGCTGGCGACAATGCACCTATGGCCTATGTTGAGTTGGTTGACCGTCCGGTCACTGGCGAAGTAGAAGCTGCAGAGTAAAGTCGTAGGTTGTAGAAAAAACCGGGCCCTGGGCCCGGTTTTTTTATGCCTGTTCGAATGGTTCGTTCGGGCAGGTTCGATAGATTTTTACTAACAGTTCCTTTCGCTCAATATATTAGCTCTCTTTCTATGGCGGGACTAACCTTGGTCCATCGCTGGCCCAGGTCAGCCGTTCGTATCTTAAAGGAGTGTACACATGAGCCACAAGCCTATCCTGACCACCGCCAGCGGCATGCCGGTCGGCGATAACCAGAACTCCCGCACCGCCGGTTCGCGCGGCCCCGTCCTGCTCGACGATTTTCAGCTGATCGAGAAACTGGCACACTTCAACCGGGAAGTGATCCCCGAGCGCCGGGTACACGCCAAGGGCTCGGGCGCCCATGGCACCTTTACCGTGACCCGTGACATCAGCGCCCTGACCCGGGCCAAACTGTTCGAGGCGGTCGGCAAGCAGACGCCAGTGTTCCTGCGTTTTTCCACCGTGGGCGGCGAGCGCGGTTCGGCGGACACCGAGCGCGATCCGCGCGGTTTCTCCATCAAGTTCTACACCGAGGAAGGCAACTGGGATCTGGTGGGCAACAACACCCCGGTGTTCTTTATCCGCGATGCCATCAAGTTTCCAGACTTCATCCACACCCAGAAACGCCTGCCGCAAAGCAACCTGAAGAGCCCGCAGATGATGTGGGACTTCTGGTCGCTGTCGCCCGAGTCCTTGCACCAGGTGACCATCCTGTTCTCCGATCGCGGCATTCCGGATGGGTATCGCTTTATGCATGGCTTCGGCAGCCACACCTTCAGCCTGATCAGCGCCGCGGGCGTGCGGCACTGGGTCAAGTGGCACTACAAGACCCGTCAGGGCATCAAGAACCTGGCGCCGGCCGAGGCCGAGCGTCTGGCCGGCAGCGACCCGGATTACGCTCAGCGGGATTTGTTCGGCGCCATCGAACGTGGCGATTTCCCGAAGTGGCGGGTGTGCATCCAGGTGATGAGCGAGGCCCAGGCCGAGGCGCATCCCGAGAACCCTTTCGACGTGACCAAGACCTGGTCGCAGAAGGATTACCCGCTGATCGAGGTGGGGGAGCTGGAGCTCAACCGCAACCCGCAAAACTACTTCGCCGAGGTCGAGCAGGCGGCCTTCGCGCCGAGCAACCTGGTGCCGGGCCTGGGCCTGTCGCCGGACCGCATGCTCCAGGGGCGGGTGTTCGCCTATGCCGATGCCCAGCGCCATCGGGTCGGCACCAACCACCAGCAATTGCCGATCAATGCGCCGCAGTGCCCGTACCACAACAACCAGCGCGACGGCGCCATGCGTTTCGATGGCAATGGCGGGGCGGCGCCGCACTACGAGCCCAACAGCTACACGGACAGCCCCAAGGAGGCGCCGCAGTGCCGCGAGCCGGCGCTGGCCCTGAGTGGCGTGGCCGATCGCTTCGATCACCGGATCGATGGCGATTACTACAGCCAGGCCGGTGCACTGTTCCGCTTGATGGATGCCGGCCAGCAAGCGCTGCTGATCGGTAATATCGCCGGCGCCATGGGCAGCGTCACCCGTGACGTGCAGCTGCGTCAGATCGATCACTTCCGCAAGGCCGATCCGGCCTACGGCCAGGGTGTCGCCGATGCCCTGGGGATTGCCCTGGACTGAGTCAGTCGCCACTTGCCGTATGCGCCAAGCCGCCCCTCGGGGCGGTTTGTGCGTTAGAGGGTGACCTACTGCTGGGCTTGGGTCAGAATCGCCTTTTGCTCGGGAGAGACGCTTCGATGAAGGGGCAACCGCAGGTCATCGACTACCTCAATACCCTGCTGGCGGGTGAGCTGGCGGCACGGGACCAGTACTTCGTGCATTCGCGCATGTACGAGGACTGGGGTTTTTCCAAGCTGTACGAACGCCTCAACCATGAGATGGAGGAGGAGACCCAGCATGCCGACGCGCTGATCCGGCGGATCCTGATGCTCGAAGGCACGCCGCGCATGCGCCCGGACGACCTGGATGTGGGCGCCACGGTGCCGGAGATGCTGGCCAGCGACCTGCGCCTGGAATACAAGGTACGTGACGCCCTGCGCCAGGGCATCGCCCTGTGCGAGGCCCAGGGCGACTACACCACTCGCGACATCCTGGGCCTGCAACTGGCCGACACCGAGGAAGACCACGCCTATTGGCTGGAACAGCAACTGGGCCTGATCAAGCGGGTGGGGTTGGAGAACTACCTGCAGTCCCAGGCCTGAGGATTGGGGGGCACCTATCCGGTGCCTCATCGGTTCGATACGCCGGTTTCCCTGGCGCCCCGTCCTCCCTGCGAAAAGCCGCGGGGTCGACCCGTCCGGTTCTGGATTTCGCGGCGGCGCATCACATAATGAATCTGAAAAAACTCTAGAATGCCTGCTGTCCATACAGGAAGGTTTCAAGTCCTATGGCTGTGCCTATGGTTTCATCCGCCGGCAGCAGGGTTCAGGGTCTTGTATTCCTGTTGGTCGGCATCGGCTTGTTGATAGCAGCCGTGTTTTTCGGACTCGAGCGTTACGACTTCATCCAGGAGGCGAGCCGCGCCGATGCGCGGGTCGTCGCCTTGAATGCGGGAGGTTCCCACCCACAGGTCGAGTTCGTGTCAGCCGCGGGTGAAACCGTCTCGTACCCCCAGGGTGGGCTGATTTTCGGCTATGGGGTGGGCGACTCGGTTACCGTGCTCTATCGGCCGGAAAACCCCCGGGCGACGGCAAGCGTCGATGCGTGGGGGGCTCTGTGGGGTGTGTCGCTTTTCTTCTCTGTCCTGGGCGTGACGTTCGCCATCGGCGGAGGCCGGAAGCTGGCAGGCCGTAACCCGAATTAACGGATTAGTATTTAAAGGATTATATGTCTCTATTATCGATGCCCTTATCTGTAAGGGAGAGCGCATGGGAATACGGCACGGCTAACGGGGGTGGGGTAACCATCGCATTCCTGGCCGGAGGCGGTGGTTCTGTGACCTTGGTATCGCCCGAGCAGAAAGATGTAGTGTTCCACTATGGCGGCCTCGGGGTTGGCATTGGGGTCGGTGCAAAGCTGCCGCGCTTTGGCAAAATCAATCTCAAGGTCAAGGGCAAGAGCGTTGGCGGCGCGGGTGCAGCGGAGGCCATGCCCAGTTATGGGCGGGTTTTCGTAGCCCATGGCGGGCCCGAGTTGAGCAAGTCCGACTTCGTCGGCCCCTGCCTTTATGTCGAAATAGGCGGTGGGGTCATCGCCGGCGCTTCCGGGGTCGCCATGCTCTTCGGGCTGGATTCGATCTTGCTGGCCGCCACCCTGGCGGCCAACAGCAACCCGGCCACGGCGCTGGGTGGGAGTTACCTGACGGCCAAGCTGGTGGCCTCGGCCCGCGGTGTGTTGGTGATGGCGGGTATGAATATCGGCGTGCAGGCCGGTGGCGGTGCCGCCGCCTATATAGGCGGAGTTTTCTAGGGCGTCACGAAAACCACCTCCCGTCGTCATGCCCGCGAAGGCGGGTATCCGGCGCGGCTCTGTAGGCTGTGTTCGGCGCTTCAAACATCGGATCAATGCCGATTTTTTAAGCGGCAAGTAAAGGAAAAGTTCAAAAAAGCCAGAGGGGAGGTGATCCGCTCTGGCTTTTTCTTATGACTTGCGGCTTATAACTTGAGGCTGCTGTCAGTCCCTGTCGCGCTCCAGCAACGGCTTGAGGAAGAAGCCGGTGTGGGACTGCGGCATTTCGGCAACCTCTTCCGGGGTGCCGACGGCGATGATCTGGCCGACCCGGGAGCCGCCTTCCGGTCCCAGGTCCACCAGCCAGTCGGCCGTCTTGATCACATCCAGGTTGTGTTCGATGACCACCACCGTGTTGCCGTGGTCGCGCAGGCGGTGCAGCACGTCGAGCAGCTGCTGGATGTCGGCGAAGTGCAGGCCGGTGGTCGGCTCATCGAGGATATACAGGGTCTTGCCGGTGTCGCGCTTGGACAGCTCGCGGGACAGCTTGACCCGTTGCGCCTCGCCACCGGACAGGGTGGTGGCCGACTGGCCGAGCTTGATATAGGACAGGCCGACGTCCACCAGGGTCTGCAGCTTGCGCGACAGGGCCGGCACGGCATCGAAGAAGGGCCGGGCTTCCTCGATGGTCATTTCCAGCACCTCGTGGATGTTCTTGCCCTTGTACTTCACCTCGAGGGTCTCGCGGTTGTAGCGCTTGCTCTTGCACACGTCGCAGGGCACGTAGATGTCCGGCAGGAAGTGCATTTCCACCTTGATCAGGCCGTCGCCCTGGCAGGCCTCGCAGCGCCCGCCCTTGACGTTGAAGGAGAAGCGCCCCGGGCCATAGCCCCGCGAGCGGGATTCCGGTACGCCGGCGAACAGCTCGCGGATCGGGGTGAACAGGCCGGTGTAGGTGGCCGGGTTGGAGCGCGGGGTGCGCCCGATCGGGCTCTGGTCGATATCGACCACCTTGTCCAGGTGCTGCAGGCCGTCGCAGCTGTCATGGGCCGCGGCTTCCAGGGTGGTGGCGCCGTTCAGGGCGGTGGCGCTGAGCGGGAACAGGGTGTTGTTGATCAGGGTCGACTTGCCCGAGCCCGACACGCCGGTGACGCAGGTCAGCAGACCGATCGGGATCTCCAGGTCGACATTGCGCAGGTTGTTGCCGCGCGCACCCTTGAGCTTGAGCGAGAGCTTCTTGTCCCGCGGCGTGCGCTGGGCCGGTACCGGGATTTTCACCCGGCCGGAAAGGTATTTGCCGGTCAGCGAATCCGGGTGGGCCATCACTTCGGCCGCCGTGCCTTCGGCGACCACCCGGCCACCATGCACCCCGGCACCGGGGCCGATATCGACCACGTAGTCGGCCATGCGGATGGCGTCCTCGTCGTGCTCCACCACTATCACCGTGTTACCGATGTCGCGCAGATGGCGCAGGGTGCCGAGCAGGCGCTCGTTGTCGCGCTGGTGCAGGCCGATCGAGGGTTCGTCGAGTATGTACATCACTCCGACCAGGCCGGCGCCGATCTGGCTGGCCAGGCGGATGCGCTGGGCCTCGCCGCCGGACAGGGTATCGGCGCTGCGATCGAGGGTCAGGTAATCGAGGCCGACGTTGACCAGGAACTGCAGGCGCTCGCGGATTTCCTTGAGGATCTTGTCGGCGATCTCGCCGCGGCGTCCGGTCAGGGACAGGCTGGCGAAATACTCGGTGGCGTCGCCGATCGGCAGGCCGGTGACCGCTGGCAGCGTCCGCTCGCCGACCCAGACATGCCGTGCCTCGCGGCGCAGGCGGGTGCCACGGCAATCGGGGCAGGGCTGGGTGCTGAGCAGTTTGGCCAGCTCCTCGCGCACGCTCTGGGACTCGGTCTCGCGGTAGCGGCGCTCCAGGTTCGGCACTATGCCTTCGAAGGGGTGCGAGCGCTTGACGATGTCACCACGGTCGTTGAGGTAACGGAACTCGATGCTGTCGCGGCCGCTGCCGTGGAGAATCTGCTTCTGCTGTTCGCCGCTCAGGTCATCGAACGGCACTTCCAGGCTGAAGCCGTAATGGGCGGACAGCGAGCCGAGCATCTGGAAGTAATAGACGTTGCGCCTGTCCCAGCCGCGGATCGCCCCTTCGGCCAGGGTCAGCTCGCCATTGACCAGGCGCTTGGTGTCGAAGAACTGCTTGACCCCCAGGCCGTCGCAGGTCGGGCAGGCGCCGGCTGGATTGTTGAAGGAGAACAGCTTGGGCTCCAGCTCGCTGATCGAGTGACCGCAGACCGGGCAGGCGAAGCGTGCGGAGAAGATCATCTCGTCGCCTGGCTCGTCGTCCATGGGCACGACCAGGGCCAGGCCGTCGGCCAGCTTGAGGGCGGTTTCGAAGGACTCGGCCAGGCGCTGCTGCAGGTCGCCGCGGGCCTTGAAGCGGTCGACCACCGCATCGATGCTGTGCTTCTTCTGCTTGTCCAGCTTGGGCAGTTCGTCCAGCTCGTGGAGCTTGCCGTTGATCCGTACCCGCACGAAACCCTGGGCGCGCAACTCGTCGAACACCGCCAGGTGTTCACCCTTGCGTTCGCGGATCACCGGCGCCAGCAGCATCAGCTTGCGCCCTTCGGGCAACGCCAGCACCTGATCGACCATCTGGCTGACGGTCTGGGCTTCCAGCGGCAGGTCGTGGTCCGGGCAGCGCGGAATCCCGACCCGGGCATAGAGCAGGCGCAGGTAGTCGTAGATCTCGGTGATGGTGCCGACCGTGGAGCGCGGGTTGTGCGAGGTGGATTTCTGCTCGATGGAAATCGCCGGCGACAGCCCTTCGATGGTGTCGACGTCGGGCTTTTCCATCATCGACAGAAATTGCCGGGCATAGGCCGAGAGCGACTCGACATAGCGCCGCTGCCCCTCGGCATAGAGGGTGTCGAACGCCAGTGAGGATTTGCCCGAGCCCGACAGACCGGTGATCACTATCAATTTGTCGCGTGGCAGGGTCAGGTCGATGTTCTTCAGGTTGTGGGTTCGAGCCCCACGAATCAATATCTTGTCCACTGCGGCCTCGCATGGCGGGCGTAAACCCGCGAGTATACGACTCGTCGTACTCGAGCGGCAAAACGCTGAGCCAGTCTCTGATCCCGGATGCGGAAAAAAAATCACCTAGGCGGCCCTGCGACGCTTTTGCATGGGCTCTTGGTGGTGCGGGCTGGTAGAATCGCGACCGGTTTTCCACAGGGCCTGATCCATGCACGATCCCCACAGCGACCGTATGAATAGCCGCGAGACCCGTGCTGCAAGCGGGTTGGCGCTGGTGTTCGCCTTCCGCATGCTGGGCATGTTCATGGTCCTGCCGGTACTGGCGACCTACGGCATGGAGCTGGAAGGCGCAACTCCGGCCCTGATCGGCCTGGCGATCGGGGCCTACGGCCTGACCCAGGCCTGCCTGCAGATTCCCTTCGGCATGCTCTCGGACCGCATCGGACGGCGCCCGGTGATCTACTTCGGCCTGCTGGTCTTCGCCGCGGGCAGCGTGCTGGCGGCCAATGCCGACTCCATCTGGGGCGTCATCGCCGGGCGGGTGTTGCAGGGCGCCGGGGCCATTTCGGCGGCGGTCATGGCGCTGCTCTCGGACCTGACCCGCGAACAGCACCGGACCAAGGCCATGGCCATGATCGGCATGAGCATCGGCCTGTCGTTCGCCGTGGCCATGGTGGTCGGCCCGCTGCTGACCCGGGCCTTCGGCCTGTCCGGACTGTTCTGGTCCACCGCGGCCATGGCCCTGGTCGGCCTGGGCCTGGTCGCCTGGCTGGTACCCCATGCCGCCGGCCCCTTGCAGCACCGCGAATCCGGGGTGGCACGCGAGGCGTTCGCCAGTACGCTGCGCCATCCCGACCTGCTGCGCCTGGACCTGGGGATCTTCGTGCTGCATGCGATCCTGATGGCCAGCTTCGTGGTCCTGCCCCTGGCCCTGGTGGAAAAGGCCGGGCTGCCCAAGGAAGAGCACTGGTGGGTCTACCTGACCGCGCTGCTGGTGAGTTTCTTCGCCATGGTGCCGTTCATCATCTACGGCGAGAAAAAGCGCCAGATGAAGCGGGTGCTGCTCGGCGCGGTGACTGTGCTGATGCTCTGCGAACTGTTCTTCTGGCGCTTCGGCGACAGCCTGCGGGCCCTGGTGCTGGGCACCCTGGTGTTCTTCATCGCCTTCAACCTGCTGGAGGCTTCGCTGCCGTCGCTGATCAGCAAGGTATCGCCGGCAGGGGGCAAGGGCACGGCCATGGGGGTGTATTCCACCAGCCAGTTCCTCGGTGCGGCCCTGGGCGGCATACTCGGCGGCTGGCTGTTCCAGCAGGGCGGAGTGGGGCTGGTATTCATCGGTTGCGCGGCGCTCTGCGCGATCTGGCTGGCCTTTGCTGTTACTATGCGTGAACCTCCGTATGTCACGAGCCTGCGCATGCCGTTGTCGCCCCTGGCGGTACGTGATGCTGGTTTAGTCGAGCGTCTGTTGGCCGTGGCCGGAGTAACCGATGCCGTGGTGGTTGCCGCTGAGGCCGCCATCTATATCAAAGTCGATACCGAGCAACTGGATCGCACGTCCCTTGAGCGCCTGATCGAAGTGGCGCCCCCGGCGTGTGAAGCCTAGGAGAATGTTATGGCCCGTGGGGTTAACAAAGTCATCTTGATTGGCAACGTCGGCGGCGACCCGGAAACCCGCTACCTGCCCAACGGCAATGCGGTGACCAACGTCACCCTGGCCACCACCGACAGCTGGACGGACAAGCAGACCGGCCAGAAGCAGGAACGCACCGAGTGGCACCGCGTGAGCTTTTTCGGCAAGGTCGCCGAGATCGCCGGCGAGTACCTGCGCAAGGGTTCGCAGGTCTATGTCGAGGGGCGTCTGCAGACCCGTGAGTGGGAAAAAGACGGCATCAAGCGCTACACCACGGAAATCGTGGTCGATATGGGCGGCACCATGCAGTTGCTCGGCGGCCGTGGCGGCGATGATTCGGCCCCGCGTCAGTCGGCTCCGCGCCAGCAACCCCAGCGCGAGCAGCAGCAAGCCCCGCGTGAAGCGCGCCCGGCTCCGCAGCAACAACCGGCGGCCCAACCGGCACCGGACTACGACAGCTTCGACGACGATATTCCGTTCTAGTCGGTTCAGGCTGTACAGAAACCCGCGAGGCGTCCCGCCTGGCGGGTTTTTTTATGCCTGTCCATTTTGCGCCCGTTCCTGCCGAACCGATGGTATGAGGCGAATTGCCCCGTGCGCCTCGGGACGAACGGACGCAACTCCTGGGTGTTCGACGGCCGTGAACAGCCCCCCTGAGTCGCCGCACCGCAATTTGCACGTCCGCTCGGATGGGGTCATTGCATTTTGCATGATGGCTTTTTTGAGTTCGCTTACTAACTCAATGAAAAATAAATAGTTTTTACGGGCGTTTGGATTGGCACGGGTGGTGCAATTAGCTTCGGGTCCCTTTCACTGCCTGAGTCATCCGCTATGAATGAAGTTCTCGCACAATTCTCCTCGGCCTTTCCCGACTTCGCCGTGACCCTTCAACCCCGCCCGGACGGGGGGGCTGTGGTCAGCTTGCAAGCGGACAGCATGGCGCTGCGCCGTGCCTTGACCAGCCAGCAATGCTCGTCGGACAAGGAACGGACCTGGGTGATCGAAGCCCTGCGCCGCGACCTGGCGCTGAACACCGGCAGTGCGCCGGATATCCGCAAGCTGCAAAGCCAGAACCGTTTCGCCTTGCCGACCTATGGCGATGCGCTGCTGGTGCCCCGCGACCGGCTCGCGCGTTACATGCCCGCAGCCAACCGTCGGCATTTTTGAGGGAGGCATCGGTCTGGCGGATTTCAGGCCGTGCCGGTGTCGATGCGCACTGGCTAACCGCCCTTGGGCGCCCGGTTTCATTTGCTGTGCTCGCGGGAACTGACGGGCTTATAGCTGCGAGGCCCGGCGATGCCCCAGGCGATCATGCCGATGAGCGGCAACAGCAGTACGATCAGCACCCAGCTCAGCTTGGTCGAGGTCGTGCGATCGGTACGGACTATATTGATGATCAACCACAGTTCGATCAGCACCAGCAGCAATCCCCCCAGGCTCCACAGCCAGACACTGTCGTTCATGGTTCCATCTCCTGTGCCTGCGGCTCAGGGCAAGGCTCGCCCTTAATGCATTGGTTCGGCCTGGGGCAGGATGGTTCAGTGGCGCGGGGCGTTGTTTCCAAGTGTTGGTGCGCGGGTCCTATCGAACGCGACGCGGGAAGAGACGAAGAGTCCGAAACATGGATGCACAGAGCGTTGTGGACGCGGCATGCGCCTTTCTCAAGCGCCACCGGCTGATTCTGGCCACCGCCGAGTCCTGCACGGCCGGCAAGGTCATCGAACTGTTGGCGCAGGTCCCCGGCAGTGGGGCCTGCCTGGATGTCGGTTATGTGGTCTATTCGGAACAGGCCAAAAAGCGCGTCCTGGGCGTCCAGTCCTACACCATCGACACCTTCAGTCTGACCAGCGAGGAGGTGGCTCGGGAGATGGTCCGTGGGGCCTTGCAGAACAGTGCGGCGAACGTGGCGATCGCGACCACCGGCATCGCCGGGCCCGACGACCTGGATGGGGTAGCCGCTGGTACCGTTTGCCTGACCTGGGGCTTTCAGCGGGACGCAGAGCTGGTGCTGTTTTCGCGCAGGGAGCATTTCCCGGGAAACCGTCGGCAAGTGATCGAAAGCGCGGCCCTGCATGCGCTGCGGGGCATCGCGTTGTTCCATGAGAAATGGCAGCGTGGCGAGCGCGGCTAAAAAACTACCTGCTTGGCCCGACGGTGCTGTTTGCCCCGGGCGCTAGGCCTTCCGGTTCCATAAGGCAAAATCGGTTGAAAATCGGCATACTGATAGCCGTTTATTGACGCCACCCCCGTTGGGGCCGCGCGATCGTATAGTCAACCGAGTTGATCCGACTTCTATGCAGATGCGTCTGATGTTATTGGGCGGCGGTAACGCGCTGGGACAGGCGTTGATTCGCCTGGGTGCCGAGGAGGACATCGGTTTCCTCGCGCCGCGCCCGCCCGAATCCGGCTGGGATGCGAGCAGCCTGACCCAGTTGCTGGATGACCCCCGCCCCGATGCGCTAGTCAATCTGGCCTACTACTTCGACTGGTTCCAGTCCGAAGAGGTCGACGAGGCGCGTCTGGTCACCCAGGAGCGCGCGGTCGAGCGCCTGGCCGAACTCTGCCAGCACCACCAGATCCGCTTGCTACAGCCCTCGAGCTACCGGGTATTCGACGGCGCGCGTGCCACGGCCTACAGCGAGAAGGAGGACCCCGCGCCGTTGGGTGCGCGCGGGCAGGCCCTGTGGCGGATCGAACAGCGGGTGCGAGCGGTCTGTCCGCGCCATGTGCTGCTGCGTTTCGGCTGGCTGCTCGACGACAGCGCCGAAGGCCAGCTCGGGCGCTTCCTGGCGCGGGCCGAGCGCGAGACCGAACTGCTGCTGGCCGACGATCGGCGCGGTAATCCAACCCCGGTCGACGATGCCGCGCGCGTGATCATCGCCATCCTCAAACAGCTCGACTGCGCGGCCCCCTTGTGGGGGACCTACCATTACGGCGGCCATGAGGCGACCACGCCCCTGGCCCTGGGGCAGGCGATTCTGGCCGAGGCGCGGGGGTTGCGTGCCCTGCGGGTAGAAGAAATCCTTCCCCAGGCCCATGCCGCCCGGCCGGATGCCGTGGATGAACCGCAGCACGCGGTACTGGCCTGCAAGAAAATTCTGCACACCTTCGGCATCAAGCCCCGCGCCTGGCGCGCGGCCTTGCCGAGTCTTCTGGATGGGTACTATCGCCATGTCTAATGCGCTGATTCCCGGTGCGCCGATTCTGGTGACCGGGGGGGCCGGTTTTATCGGTTCCCATCTGGTCGATGCGCTGCTGGCGCTGGGCCATGACGTCCGGGTGCTGGACAACCTGTCGACCGGCAAGCCCCGCAACCTGCCGCTGGCCCATCCCCATCTCGAGTTGATCGAAGGCGATGTCGCCGATGCGGCCCTGGTGCGCCAGGCCCTGGCCGGTTGCCAGGCGGTGGTGCACCTGGCGGCCGTGGCCTCGGTGCAGGCCTCGGTGGACGATCCAGTCAGCACCCACAGCAGCAATTTCCTCGGCACCCTGAATCTCTGCCAGGCCATGGCCGAGCAAGGGCTCAAGCGCGTGCTCTTCGCCTCCAGCGCCGCGGTCTACGGGCAGCACGGCGATGGCCAGGCGATAGACGAAGAGACGCCCAAGGCGCCACTGACCCCCTATGCCGTGGACAAGCTGGCCAGCGAGTATTACCTGGATTTCTACCGCCGCCAGCATGGGCTGGAACCGGTGATTTTCCGCTTCTTCAATGTCTTCGGTCCCCGCCAGGATCCGTCTTCACCCTATTCCGGGGTGATCAGCATCTTTACCGAGCGGGCCTTGGCCGGCAAGCCGATCACGGTGTTCGGTGATGGCGGACAGACCCGCGACTTCTTCTACATTGCCGATCTGGTGCCGCTGCTGGTGCAGGGGCTGACGATGGCACGGGTCGAGGTGGGGGCGGTGAATGTCGGGCATAACCAGGCGGTCAGCCTGGTGCAGTTGCTGGAGACCATAGGCGAGGTACTTGGCCAGTTGCCGGCTGTCAGTCATGGCGCGGCGCGGGCCGGCGATATCCGCCACTCGCGCGCGAACAACCGCCTGTTGCTGCAGCGTTTCCGCTGCGAACCGGCCACGCCCTTGCGGGTCGGCCTGGCCCGACTCCTGGGGCGCTGAGCATTTTCAGGAAAATTCTGTCTGCATTTGGGCGCCTGTCCGCGTGGGTTACGCCGCGCGGTGGCCGCGGCGTGGGT
Organism: Pseudomonas sp.; assembly: GCA_035290985.1. Classification (GTDB taxonomy): domain Bacteria; phylum Pseudomonadota; class Gammaproteobacteria; order Pseudomonadales; family Pseudomonadaceae; genus Aquipseudomonas. The sequence goes on from DATDTH010000030.1 coordinate 15,398, forward strand.
TGTCGGAGCGGCTTTCTGCGCGGCTAACGCCACCCTACGAAAAGCGCTTTAGCGAAGCCTGCAGGTTATGCGCGGGGCGGCGACGCTCTGGTAGGGAGGGTGGGGCCGCCTAGGTGAAACCCGCGAAGTTTTGCGCGCTTTCGGCCCAATCTTTTGGGCTTGTTCGCTGAACCGCAAGACGCGCAAAGGTAAGGCGAAAATGCTCTGGTTTTTCCAGGCATAAAAAAACAGGCGCCCGAGGCGCCTGTTTTTTTGCTGTTGAAAAACGTAGGCGAGGCAGCCGAGACAAGGCTAGGCGCCCCCGACAAAAACAGGCGAGGAAGCGGACTGGGCTCGCATGCGAGTTTACTTGGTGTAAATGAGCATTCCGAGACGCCGCGTCCCGGCCTGTTTTAACGCCCCCATTTTTTTCCTTAAGAGGGGCAACGCAGGTAGTTTTTCGTCTGTTAGAACTTGTAGCCCAGGCCGACCATATAAACGAAGGGATCGACGTCGACGTCCACTTTGACGTCATCACCCAGAATGCTGGTGGTGCCGGTGGTTTCGATATCGATGTAGCGGACCTGGGCGTTGAGCATCAGGTTGTCGCCGAGCATGTAGTCCATGCCGACCTGGCCGGCCAGGCCCCAGGAGTCGTCCAGATCCAGGCCGCTGAAACCCTTGTCTTCGGCTTCGCTGCTCAGCTCGGTATCGAAGAACCAAGTGTAGTTGATGCCCAGGCCGACATAGGGCTGGAACACCGAGCTGCTGTCCATGGGGTAGTAGACGGCGCTCAGGGTCGGCGGCAGGTGCTTGAGCTCGCCGAGTTTGCCGTCCAGACCGGCGAAGGCGCCTGGCATGCCCTTGACGCCCACGTTGTGGCTGAAGGGGGTGGCGGCCAGCAGTTCGACGGCCACATGATTGGTGATCATATAGGCGAAGTTCAGGCCCAGCTGGGTGTCACTGTCGAGGGTGGCTTG
>DATDTH010000031.1:0-6164 GCA_035290985.1 Pseudomonas sp.
CGAAAGCGTGATCGGCATCGACCCCAACTGGCTGTTCTTCTGCCAGTTCCAGGCCCTGCGCCGCTACCTGCCGGAACTGCCCGCCTGGCATTTGCCGTTCGCCTTGGAGGAGCTGCCGGATAAACTCGAAGGCTTCGACACGGTGTTTTCCATGGGCGTGCTCTACCACCGCCGCTCGCCCATCGACCATCTGCTGGCCCTCAAGGACTGCCTGGTCAAGGGCGGCGAGCTGGTGCTGGAGACCCTGGTCGTCGAAGGCGATGTGAACACCGTGCTGGTGCCGCCGGACCGCTATGCGCAGATGCGCAATGTCTGGTTTCTGCCCTCGGTCGCCGCCCTGGAGCTGTGGCTGCGGCGCGCCGGCCTGGTGGACGTGCGCTGCGTGGATGTCAGCGTCACCAGCGTCGAGGAGCAACGCAGCACCGACTGGATGCGCTTCCAGTCGCTGCCGGACTTTCTCGACCCCAGCGACCACTCGCGCACCCAGGAAGGCCTGCCCGCGCCGATGCGCGCGGTCATGGTGGCGAGGAAACCGTAGGGCGGACGTAGGATGGGTGGGGCCGCCTAGGTGGGGCCGCCTAGGTAGAGCGCAGCGTTATCCATCACCGGATCGTTGGGTTACGCCGCTACGCGGCTAACCCAACCTACGCTTGCCGATCGACCGAGGCCATGGCCTCCACGAATGCCCTGGGTTCAACGCCGCGCGGCGGCCGCCACTATCAGCTGCTTCATCTCCGCAACCGCCGCCTTGAAGCCGACGAACAGGGCGTGAGCAACTATGGCATGGCCGATGTTCAGCTCGTTGATCCCGGCAATCGCGGCCATGGCTTCGACGTTGTGGTAGTGCAGGCCATGGCCGGCATTGACGATCAGCCCCTGGGCCCGGGCGCAGGCCACCCCGCGGCGAATCCGCTCCAGCTCCTGGAGCGCCTCGGCCGGGGTCTGGGCATCGGCATAACGGCCGGTGTGCAGCTCGATCGCCGGCGCGCCGACCCGCTTGGCCGCCTCGATCTGTTGCTCGTCGGCATCGATGAACAGCGACACCTCGCTGCCCAGGCGATTCAGCCGCTCCACCGCGGCGCGGATACGCGCCTCCTGCCCGGTGATGTCCAGCCCGCCCTCGGTGGTCAGCTCGGCACGGCTCTCGGGCACCAGGCAGATATGCTGCGGCCGGATGCTCTCGGCGAAGGCCAGCATCTCCTCGGTCACGCCCATCTCGAAATTCATCCGCGTCTGCAGGGCGTCGCGCATGATGCGCACGTCCCGGTCCTGGATATGCCGGCGGTCCTCGCGCAGGTGCAAGGTGATGCCGTCGGCACCGGCCTCCTCGGCATCCAGGGCGGCCTTGAGCGGATCGGGATAGCGGGTGCCACGGGCCTGGCGCAGGGTGGCGACGTGGTCGATATTCACGCCCAGCAGAATACGATTGGCTTCAGTCACGGGGGCCTCCTTCAGGCTCACTGGCTCATCTTCAGACTCATGAACAATTCGCGGCTGACCAGGGGTCGACCGCCTAGATGGGGGGCCAGCGCCTGGCGCATCAGCCGTTTGGCCGCGGCCAGGGCGCCGGGGGCGGACCAGTCCGCCTCGGCCATGGCCAGCAGCTCGCGACCCAGGAACAGCCCCGGCTGCCAATGCCCCACCGGTTCCAGCCCGGCATCGGCGCGCAGCCGGTAGAGGCCATCGGCGACCACAGGCTGGCCGCCGGTGTCGCACGCCAGGGCGAAACCATAGCCCAGCTCGTCCAGCAAACGCCATTCGAAGGACCGCAGCAGCGGCTCCAGGGGCCTACCTTCGACCAGGGCGACCAGGGTCGCGGCATAGTGCTCGAAGACCTGGGGATGGGGGACTTCCGCCGGCAGCAGGCGAATCAGCAACTCATTGAGGTAGAGGCCGCTGAACAGGGCCTCGCCGTACAGCCAGAGGGGAATTCCAGCGCTTTCCAGGCGGCCGGCGCTCTTCAGCTCGCCCCGGCCGCGCAACTCGACCTCCACCGGCACGAAGGGTCGCGCCAGGGTACCGGCCTTGCCGCGGGCGCCACGCAACACGGCGCGGATCCGCCCCTGGGGCGTGAGGAAGTCCACCAGCGCGCTGCTTTCCCGGTAGGCCCGGCTGTGCAGGATAAACGCCGGTAACGCGCTGTTGGGCATGGGTCAGATGTCGGAATAGCCCAGGGAGCGCAAGGCGCGCTCGTCATCGGACCAGCCACCCTTGACCTTGACCCAGAGGTTGAGCATGACCTTGGAGTCGAACAGCACCTCCATGTCCTTGCGCGCCTCGGTGCCGATGCGTTTGATCCGCTCGCCACTGTCGCCGATGATGATTTTCTTCTGGCCGTCGCGCTCGACCAGGATCAGCGCATGGATATGCAGGGTCTTGCCCTGCTGCTTGAACTGCTCGATCTCGACCGTGATCTGGTAAGGCAGCTCGGCACCCAGCTGACGCATGATCTTCTCGCGCACCAGCTCGGCGGCGAGGAAACGGCTGCTGCGGTCGGTGATCTGGTCTTCCGGGAAGAAATGCTCGTTCTCCGGCAAATAACGGGCGATCAGCCCTTCCAAAGCCTCGAGGTTGTGGCCTTGCTGGGCGGAAATCGGCACGATTTCGGCCTTGGGCAGTTGCTGCTGCAGCCACTCCAGGTGGGGCATCAGCTCGGCCTTGTCCTCGATGCGATCGGTCTTGTTGATCGCGATCAGCACCGGTCCCTGCACGTACTGCACCCGTTCCAGGACCATCTGGTCCTCGTCCGTCCAGCGGGTACGGTCGACCACGAAGATCACCACGTCGACGTCCTTCAACGCCGAGGATGCGGTCTTGTTCATGTAGCGGTTGAGGGCTTTTTCGCCGTTCTTGTGCATACCAGGGGTATCCACATAGACCGCCTGGATCAGCCCCTCGGTCTTGATCCCCAGCATGTTGTGCCGGGTGGTTTGGGGCTTGCGCGAGGTGATCGCCAGCTTCTGCCCGAGTATATGGTTCAGCAGGGTGGACTTGCCCACATTGGGCCGGCCGACGATGGCAACGTAACCGCAGCGTGTTGCCGGTGAATCAGTCATTGCCGTTCTCCACGCCCAGGGCGATAAGGGCTGCAGTGGCCGCCACCTGTTCGGCGATGCGGCGACTGGCCCCCTGGCCCAGGGTCTTGTCATTCAATAAGGTGATCTGGCATTCGACCACGAAGATCCGGCAGTGCGGCTCGCCCTGGATATCCACCACCTCGTAGCGTGGCAATTCACAGGCCCGGGACTGGAGGAATTCCTGCAGCCGGGTTTTCGGATCCTTGTTGGTGTCGACCAGGGTCAGGCTTTCGAACTCGGTCGTCAACCAGGCCAGCACGCGCTGGCGCGCCACGTCCATGCCGGCATCCAGGTAGATGGCCCCAATCAGCGCTTCCAGGGCATCGGCCAGAATCGACTCGCGGCGAAAACCGCCGCTTTTCAGCTCGCCGGAACCCAGGCGTAGGTATTCGCCCAGGTCGAAGCCGCGGGCCAGGATCGCCAGGGTCTCACCCTTGACCAGGCGCGCGCGCAGACGCGACAGCTGACCTTCGCGGGCCAGCGGAAAACGGTCGAACAGCGCCTCGCCGGCAATGAAGTTGAGAATGGCATCGCCGAGGAACTCCAGCCGCTCGTTATTGCGGCCGGCGAAACTGCGGTGGGTCAGGGCCAGGACCATCAGTTCCGGGTCCTTGAAAGTATGGCCGAGCTGGCGCTCGAGACGACTCAGGGAAACACTCACGGCATGCGCACGCGGAATTCTTTGTCGAAGCGCAGCACCAGGTCGATGTTGCGGATCAGCGGTTCGCGTTTCTCATATTTCAGGTGAACCAGAAATTCGTTGTTTTCGATTTTGACGCTGAGGGCATCGTCCAGATTCATACCTCGGATGCTGTTGATGGTCATACCCTTGCTGATATGGCTTTCAAAATCGCCGATGGTGCGAATATCCAGGGCTTTTTCCGTTTCGACCTTGGTGATCATCTTTTCCAGGGCCATATTGTCCAGGTAATGGGGGAGAACTTTGAAGGTCGCGCTGGCGAAGAAGGCGACCAGCGCCAATACCGCCAGCCAGCCCGAAATCGACAAACCTTTCTGCGAACGCGCAACTACCATGACCGACCTCTATTTCAATTTGATTCGAATGCCCGAGGGCCCAGCAGCAAGACTTACTTATAGAAGATACCGGCGGCGCCTTACCTTGATGCGCCGCACAGCCTGAACCACCTCAGTGAATCAGGCCGACCCGGGAAAAAGTCGGCAGGTTATTCAGCTTGGGGTCCGGCCAGCTCATCCACACGGCAAAGGCCTTGCCGACTATATTTTTGTCCGGGACCATGCCCAACGCATCCTTGGCGATCTTCGGATCGTTCCAATAGCGACTGTCGTTGGAGTTGTCGCGGTTGTCGCCCATCATGAAATAGTGCCCCTGGGGCACCCGCCATTCCTTGGTCGGTTCCATGCGGTAGCGTTTCATTTCCTTGCGGATCAGGTGTTCGGCTGCGCCGAGCTTTTCCTGGTAGAGCGTGGCGCTGCCTAGGCTGCCCGGTTCCTCGCCTATCAACTGTTCCGCCACCGAATCACCATTGACGAACAAACGCTTGTCGCTGGTATAACGAATCAGATCACCCGGCAGGCCCACGACCCGCTTGATGTAGTTGATATTGGGATCGCTGGGATAACGGAACACCATGACATCGCCCCGTTGCGGATCATCCAGCTCGATGACCTTGGTATCCAGTACGGGCAGGCGGATGCCATAGGCGAACTTGTTCACCAGGATGAAATCGCCGACCTCCAGGGTCGGCTTCATCGACCCGGAAGGGATCTGGAAGGGCTCGATCAGAAAGGAACGCAGCACCAGCACTATGGCCAGCACCGGGAAAAAGGACTTGCCGTACTCGACCAGCAAGGGCTCCTTGTTCAAGCGCTCGAGCACTTGCGGGTCCTGCTCGACCCCCTGCCCTGCGTAAGTGGCGATTGCGGCACGCCGGCGTGGCGCGAGCAGCACCAGGTCGAAGAGTGCCAGGAAGCCGCAGACCGCAACGGCAAGAACGAGTATCAGCGGGAAATTGATCGACATAAGGCTCCTAGCCATCCAACCTGAGCACGGCGAGGAAGGCTTCCTGTGGAATTTCCACGTTGCCCACCTGCTTCATGCGTTTCTTACCGGCCTTCTGCTTTTCCAGCAGCTTGCGCTTGCGGCTGACGTCGCCACCATAGCACTTGGCCAATACGTTCTTCCTGAGGGCCTTGACCGTGGTCCGGGCGACTATCTGGCCTCCGATGGCGGCCTGGATGGCCACATCGAACATCTGCCGGGGAATCAGTTCTTTCATCTTCTCCGTCAGTGCGCGGCCTTTGTAGTGGGCGTTGTCACGATGCACGATCAGCGCCAGGGCATCGACCTTCTCGCCATTGATCAGCACATCCAGCTTGACCAGATTGGCCGACTGGTAGCGATCGAAATGGTAATCCAGGGAGGCGTAGCCGCGGCTGGTGGACTTCAGGCGATCGAAGAAGTCCAGCACCACTTCGTTCATCGGCAGGTCATAGGTCACCTGCACCTGGGAACCGAGGAACAGCATGTCGTGCTGCACGCCACGCTTCTCGATGCACAGGGTGATCACATTGCCCAGGTGCTCCTGGGGTACCAGGATACTGGCCCGCACTATGGGTTCGCGCATGTCCTCGACCGAGGACAGGTCCGGCAGCTTGGACGGGTTATCGACGTAGATGGTTTCCCCGGTCTTGAGCAGCAACTCGAAGATTACAGTCGGCGCCGTGCTGATCAGGTCCAGGTCGTACTCGCGCTCCAGGCGCTCCTGGATGATTTCCATGTGCAGCATGCCGAGGAAGCCGCAACGGAAACCGAAGCCCAGGGCATCCGAGCTTTCCGGGGTGTACTGCAGGGAGGAGTCGTTCAGCGTGAGCTTTTGCAGGGCTTCGCGGAAGTCTTCGAAGTCATCGGAGCTGACCGGAAACAGACCGGCATAGACCTGGGGCTGGATACGTTTGAAGCCCGGCAGCACATCGACATCCGGCGTCGAGCTCAAGGTCAGGGTATCGCCCACCGGCGCGCCGTGAATATCCTTGATACTGGCGATAATAAAGCCCACTTCGCCGGCTTTGAGGTCAGCGGTGGCCGTGTGCTTAGGGTTAAACACG
>DATDTH010000032.1:0-7201 GCA_035290985.1 Pseudomonas sp.
CCTCCCGCTGGGCGCGGCCCGGCGAGCGCTCGACGGGCGCCTGCTCGCGCAGGGCCTGCATGGCCTCGGTGATGGCGGCGAAGAGCTGCTCGCCGTCGCAGCGCTCTTCGACCATATGGTTCCACCAGGCCTCGCCGTCCGCGTAACCGGCGGCACGTCCCAACCAGCCAAGCGGGTCCTGGGTCAGCTCGGGCTCGTTCTCGTTCTCGACCAGTTCGACCAGCTCGGCCAGTTCGGTCGTCTCATCCTCGTCTGACGCCTGTTGCGCTTCGCGCCCGGCCATTTCCAGGGCGAACTGATGGCAGGCCGGCAGGTCGATGAAGCGGGTCTCGATGCCCTGCTCCCGGGCATAACGCAAGGCCTGCCACTCCGGGGAGAATTCGGCGAACGGATAGAAGGCGGCCTGCCGGGAATCGCCCTCGGCATGCACCAGCAGCGCCACGGGCGGCTGCAGATCCTCATGCAGCACGAACGGCAGTAGCGCTTCGGCGTCTGGTGGCCCCTCGATCAGCAGGCAATCGGGTTGCAGCGCCTGCAAGGCCTGCAGCAGACTGCGCGCGCAGCCGGGGCCATGGTGGCGAATACCGAACAGGTGGATGGCGTCGGACATAGCCTGATCACTCGATCTCGCGGCAGGCGCGGTAGAGGTCTTTCCAGTCGCTACGTTCCTTGACCACGGTCTCCAGATACTCGCGCCAGACCACGGCATCCTGCACCGGGTCCTTGATCACAGTGCCGATCAGACTCGCCGCCACGTCGTTGGCGTGCAGCATGCCGTCCCCGAAGTGCGCGGCCAGGGCCATGCCACTGTTGATCACGGAGATCGCTTCGGCGGTCGACAAGGTGCCGCTCGGCGACTTGAGCTTGGTTTTGCCGTCCTCGGTCAGGCCGTTGCGCAGCTCGCGGAAAATCTGCACCACTCGCCGCACTTCGGCCAGGGCCGGCGGTTCCGACGGCAGCTCCAGGGCCCGGCCCATCTCCGCCACGCGCTTGTTGACGATGGCGACCTCCTCCGCCTCGCTGGCAGGTACCGGCAGCACCACGGTGTTGAACCGCCGCTTGAGCGCCGAGGACAGCTCGTTGACCCCCTTGTCGCGGTTGTTGGCCGTGGCGATAACGTTGAACCCGCGCACCGCCTGAACCTCGCTGCCCAACTCGGGAATGGGCAGGGATTTCTCCGAGAGCATGGTGATCAGGGTGTCCTGCACGTCGGCGGGGATACGGGTCAGCTCCTCGATGCGCGCCGTCTTGCCGCGTTCCATCGCCCGCACCAGCGGGCTTTCGACCAGCGCCTCGCGGGACGGCCCCTTGGCCAGCAACTGCGCGTAGTTCCAGCCATAGCGCATCTGCTCTTCGCTGGTGCCGGCCGTGCCCTGAACGATCAGCGTGGAATCGCCGCTGATGGCCGCGGCCAGGTGTTCGGACACCCAGGACTTGGCGGTGCCGGGCACGCCGTACAGCAGCAGCGCGCGGTCGGTGACCAGGGTGGCGACCGCGGTTTCGATCAGGCGGCGGCTGCCGATGTACTTGGCACTGATGGTGAAACCGTTGTCCAGCTTGCCGCCAAGCAGGTAGGTGACCACCGCCCAGGGCGACAGCTCCCAGTTGGTGGGGCGCTGTCGGTTGTCCTGCTTGCGCAGTTCGGCGAGTTCTTCGGCGAATTGCTGTTCGGCGTGTTGGCGTAATACCGGGCTGGTTTCCATGATTAGGTCCGTTTCAATCGAGAAGTTGCTGCAGGTTTTCGCGCAGGATCAGGGTCTGTCGCCAGGCGTCGAGGGCCTCGCACTGATGACGGTTCAAGCTCTCGCCAGCGGGCCACCCCTGGCGCGCCTCGGCGAAGGTCTCTCGGGGCAGGAGCGTGGCGAAGTCGGCCATGGTCTGGCGCAGATCATGGTCATAGGCGCAACGGGGCTGGCTCATCCCATTGCGCAGATGGGGCAGCAACTGGCGGCAGAATTCAGCGCTCGGCTGTGCCTCGACGGGTACCGCGTCGACTATCTGGCCAAGCAGTTCGGATAGGCCTATCCCGCTGCGCTCATTGAGGCTCGCGGCGATGCGCAGCCAGTGCCCTTCGCGCTCAGTCAGCGGCAGCAGTGCAATCAGCGGCTGGCTGTCGAGAAAAACGCGCGCCAGGTGCGTGCCGTTGGGCGACAGACGATCGAGCAGGGCCGCCGCCCATGTGGCGTCCCCCTCGCGCAACGTGGCCTGGTACCAGCCGCGCAGCATGGCTTCGTCCCAATCGGTAAGGCCGGCCGCGGCCACCAGTTCGCGCGGGGCCAGGGCGCCCTGTTCGCGCCACCAGTGCAACGGCGAGGCCGCCACCAGCTGATACAGCCACCAGGCCCGCTGGCCGAGCCCTTCGCCGCCCGGAACGGCTTCCTCCAGTTGATCTTCCTTGCCGCCAGCGAAGAATGCCTCCGGCGGCTCGATGCCCAGGGCCGGCTCAGTCGAGATAGCCTGGGCGAGGCGCTTGAACAGGCCCGTCAAGCCGCCCGGCTTGGCCTCTGGTTGAGCAAAGGTGATGCAGTGCGCCAGGCGCTCGCCCATGCGCCGCCGATACGCCGAAGCGGGCAGCTGCGCAAGCAACTCGACCGCCGCGCGGCGCACCTCCTTGCTGCGATCGGCCCGGAGCGTCTCCAGCAGGGCTTCGTCGTCCGGCGTCAGGCCTGTGGCAAGGACGCGCGTCAGCGCCGCCCGCTCTCGGGCATCCAGTTCCTTCAGCACAGCCACCAGGCATTGACGCGCCGCCGCGGGGTCACGCGCGCGAAGCGCGCCCAAATAGCTCAGGCGCTGATCGAGACTGCCAAACGCACACGCCTGGTCATCGGGCGCCGCCTTATCATCGGGCGCCGCCGCCTGGTCGATCGCCTGCAGCTGCCAGGCCGGATTGCGTTCGGCCAGCCAGCGCCCCCGCTCGCCCAGCACCGGTGCCAGCAGGCTGCGCCAGGCCACGTCGCGCCGCGCTTTCTCCAGCAGATCGGCCAACAAAGCAGCCGGCAAGCGCAGCTGACGCTGGGCCAACTGGAGCAGGGTCAACTGGCCGAGGCGTTCGCATCCTTCGGCGAAGACCTGGGCCAGCAGCGGCAAAGCCGTGCTCGGCGGCAGCGCCAGCGCGTCCAGGGGGGCCGGGGGCGTAGCCATCACCCCAGCCGCGGGGGCAACCCAACCGGCCTGCTGGCAGAGGTCGAGTACGGCCGCCGTGCGCAGCAGTATCGCTTCATCGGTTGCCGACGCCCCTGCGACGGCATCGAGCAAGGTCCCGATACTGCCTTCGACCGCCAGCGCCGCGGGCTTCTGTTTACGGGTGCCGAGCAGCGCGCTGAGCGCGAGGGGTTCGAGCAGACTCATCACGCGCTCTCCCGTGACGACCAGACCAGTGCCTGATCCAGCCAGGCGGCCAAGGGCCGCAGGTAGCAACCCTCGACGCCCTGCTGCCATTCGCCGAACAGGCACAGCGGCTGGCCGCCCGCCACGGCGCAGAGCGTCCAGCCGTCACGCTCATCCAGGCGCAATGGAACGGCGCCATCGAGCTCCGGCCCGGGAATACGCAACGCCCAGCCGCTGTTCGCATCCCGCTCGGGCACGCCGTCATCGATACACAGGGGTCGCGGCGTCTGCCAGGGGTTCGCCGCCAACGCCCTGGACAATCCATCGAGCGCCGCCTGGGCAGAGGACGGCGGCGCTTCGACGGCCCGCGCCAGCAATGTTGGAACACTGGCGAGCACGGCGCGCTGGGGATGGGCTCCGGGGTAGAAGGCCAGTTCGGCGGCGACCACTGAATCGGTGAGAAAGCCTTGGTCGAAACGCCGTGAACCGTGGGCATAGTCCTGCAAGAGCGCCACGCGACCGCTGCTCAGGCCACGCAGCCAGACACGCCGCAGCCAGAGTCGGTCTTCTTCCTCCACGCGCTGCCCCAGCACATGCCACTCATCGCGACAGGCCTCGCCCTGGCTCACGACCTCGTCCTTGCTCGGCTGCAGGCCGAGCGCCTGGGACAGGTCCGCGCGCTCGGCGGGCGCAAGGCTGTCGAAACGGCGAAAACCATCGATCATCAGTTGCAAGCGGCCAAAGGCGCCCAGCAGGCGCAGGGGCCAATCCAGCGCATCGATCACCCCGCTGCCGGGCACAGCCGCGAGCTGACGCAGGCGATACGCCACGCCGGGCAACTGGGCATCGACCATGCGCGCGGCCAATTGCTCTAATGCGCCCTCATGGCCGATCAGCCCCGCCAGCCCTTGGGCGACCTGATCCTGCAACCAGCGCTCCAACTCATCCAGCCCGGCCGCCATGCGCTGCAGACGCCTAGCCGGCATGGCCGCGTCATCCGCGCCCTTGTTCACCGCGGCCGTGGCCTTTTTCTGTTCCTGCTTCTCGCTGCGCTGCTGACGCCCCTCCAGCCATTCACCGACCCAGGCCGGCAGCTCGGATTGGCTAAGTGCCGCGCGCTGTTCGGCGCGAATCAGCGCCAGCGCCAGGCCGTGCTTGCAGGGAAACTTGCGACTCGGGCAACTGCATTTGAACGCCAGGGCGCTCAGGTCGATCTGCACCTGGTACGGCTTGCTGCCGCTGCCCTTGCACTCGCCCCACAGGGCCCGTTCGTTGGCCCCGAGGCTCTGCCATTTGGCGATATTGAGCAGGCCCAGGGCCGCCTTGGCGGACGAATCGTCGGGCGCCTGCTGAAGAATGAGTTCACGGGAAAACTGCATGGAATACTTATTGGAATCCGTTCGATAAGGCGGTGGATGATGCCACAAGCCCGTATCGAAGAAAGCCCTCGGCACCAGGACTGTGCAAGCGTTCTCGCTGCCGAAAGGGGTCGGAGTGATTAAAAATTAATCACTCCGACCCCTTTCAAGACCTGGCGCGCGCCGGGCTGAGGCTGTACGACGGGTACGCCGAGACTGCCACATGGATGGCGCACTGACATCAAATATAGGGCTACGCTTTAGCTGCCGCCGAATCGATTCGGGTCGTCTCGCCTGGCATCCTCAAGCGAAGTTGCATTAATGGGGTGCACAGGGACGAGACCGCTCAGTCGAGCGGCAGGCTACCCGACAGCATGTCGTCACTACAGGGAATTAGTCATGCACTCACTCAAAGTGGTTTGCCTTGCCACCGTCTTGTTTTTTACGGGCTGCGCCTCACACAAACCCAACAACTTAGAGAACACGGAGAGCACAGCGGATCTGCGCCTTTACCAGCTCTATATCGACCCCAATGGCGATTTACTGGATCCTGGAAACCGAGAAAAAATCACAGACGAATCGACCTACGTCGACAACATCCTTAAAAATTTCGAAACCCAAAAAGCCGAGAACCCCGACCTTCAACTGACTCTCTTCATCCATGGCGGTTTGAATACCTTCGAAAGCGCAACAGCCCGAGTCAAACGGGCCCAGGCCGCAATGCTGGCCGATGATAAATACCCCTTATTCATCTCATGGGACTCCGCGGCGCTTAGCAATTACTCCGACCATCTGTTTCTTCTCAGAAACGGCATCAAGGCACGCAAGCTTGGCCCCGTTTCCAGCCCCTTTGTATGGCTCGAGGATATGCTCAGGTCTCTCGCCAGACTGCCCGCATCCACCTATAACGTGGTGGCGGGTCAAAACTCCGTGCGAATAAACAACTACAGCCCGGTAGAAGTGGCCGCGGATCGCTCTCTATTGGAACTAAAAGCACAAGGCTTTACCCTTCATAACAGCGACAAGGACACAGGCCATACGGTTGGCGATTGGTGGAGTATCTGGAACCCTGTCAAGCTCGCGACAGCCCCTTTTGTGGACGGTTTGGGTACCGGAGCCTGGGACTCCATGTTGCGCAGAACGGATCTGGTATTAAGGCGAGATGTCAACCTGGACGGCGTGAACAGTCCCGGACCGGATACCGCCGTGACGACCTTTCTGAATCGCTACGCGCAGACCCAGAGCAAGCACGCGATTATAATTATCGGCCACAGCATGGGCACCATAGTCGCCAACAACATCATCGCCAAGTACTCGAAGCTGACCTTTAGCGACATTGTCTATATGGCTGCCGCCTGCAAAATGAAAGACATCGAATATGTGGTAGCGCCCTACCTCGAAAACCATCCCAAGACTGAGTTTTATAACTTAAGCTTGAACCCTTATCGCGACATCAGTGAAAACATCTACCACGACTTTATCCCCAGGGGGTCACTGCTGATGTGGATTGACCAGACACTCGGCGGGGCAAACTCCTTTCAGGATCGAACCGCCGGCTATTGGTTCAACATCGTGCTCGGTGCCAGTGAAGCCTTCAAGAATAACCAAATCAGAAAGCGGGTCCACCTAACCCAGTTTGGCATCAGGGATAAAACACCTCAAAACCATGGTGATTTTGGTGAATTCAAATTCTGGAAAGACGCGTTTTGGAAAGGCGGCGTTGGACTCTATCAAGCATCCCGCGCACCCGATCGAGACCAGCCGCTCAATGCGCAAAACTGAACCCCATCAACGGGTGCGCGGCCCAACATGATCATTGTTGTCCGACTGTGACCCAAGGCGCCGTCGGCGCCTTGGGGATGATCCAGAGATACTCATGGACCAAGCCATTGGTAACCGGCCGCCCATGTCCCTGGCCCAACAGCCCGGCCTGCCCGCCTGCCAGGAACAGCGGTATTGCAGCGCGGCGAATGGGTTTAGTCCGATGGGGTGAGGTTGTTGGTATAGCCGCTATCGACCCATTGCAGTCCTTCGAGGAGGGAACCAGGCCGCCACATCAGCATTAGGAGGTGCGGCCTTTCAGCAGAGAGTTCGGATGAAGATCTGCCGGCCAGACAGCGATGCATCGCAGTTCCCCAGCCCTTGAAGAACAGCCGGCCCACGGCCACTTGGCCCCGGCCGGCCGGGTGCATCCGAGCAGAAGCACAGACCGCGATGCAAAGCGCTCCGACCGAACGCACCGCAGCCCGTTTCAGCGGCTTCTATAGTGATCCCATACCCACGGCCACGTGGGGCTGGTCGATTCAAGGAGGAATGACAATGATCACGTTCAGGAACAAACCCTTCGCGGCACTCTGCTACCGCTATCGCAGCATCGAGGAACTTCAGCGAGACCTGCAGGGCCTGGCGGATGCCGAGGATTGCGAAGCCTGGGACCTCACCGCCAAGGAATGGCGCGAGCAGGTCAAGCTCGCCTTGAAGGCGAAGATGAAGCACGACGCCGCTTGATACCCCAG
>DATDTH010000033.1:0-15429 GCA_035290985.1 Pseudomonas sp.
GATCGCCCGCCGCGGGGGCCGGGGCGGCGACGAACAGCGGCAGCTCGTCGACCTCGCCGAGGAAGTTGCCGATGTTGTAGGGCAGCTCGACGAATACCGGCCCAGGTTCGCCGGACGTGGCCAGCCGGTAGGCCTGGTACAGGGTGGGGATCACCTCGCGGTGCTGCTCGATGCGATAGCGGGCCTTGGTGATGGGCGCCAGCAGGCTGTGCTGGTCGATGTCGTGCAACTGGTAGCGCTTGCCGTTCTGGCTGTGGATGCCGCCGGAAATGATCAGCATGGGAATGCCGTCCAGCCCGGCTTCGCCTATACCGCTGGCGGCGTGGGTGACCCCGGCCGCGGGCACTATCACCAGGGTGCCGATGCTCCGCCCGGTACGGCTGAAGGCATCGGCCATGAAGGCGGCGCCGCACTCGTGGGTCACTAGCACCGGCTGGATGCTCGGCGAGGCGTTGAGTTCATCGTACAGCTCGGTGTTGTGCACGCCGGGAATACCGAAGGTGTGGCTGACCCCCAGCTGTTCCAGGGCAAAGCGGGCCAGCGCGGCGCCGGATTTTTTCATGGGTCTGTTCCTCTGCGGGTTGGGGGTCAGGGTGTGCTGGCGTGGGCGATGGCGCGTGCGGCACGCCGGCCATTGAAAATGCAGTTGCTGAGAAAGGTGCCTTCCAGGGAGCGGATGCCACTGATGCCGCCACCGCCGAAACCGGCGGCCTCGCCCGCGGCATAGAGCCCGGGCACGGGCTCGCCCCAGGTGTCGAGCACCCGCGATTGCAGGTCGGTGAGCATGCCGCCCATGCTCTTACGGCTGATCAGTCGCGTGCGAATGGCGATCAGCGGGCCGGCCGCGGGGTCGAGAATCGGCTGGAAATTGCAGGTGCGCAGGCGATCGCTGCGCCACTGCCGCAGCTGCTGCAAACGGCGCAACTGGTCATCGTTGTGCAGCGCCGGGCCGCGGCGGATGCCGGCGTCATAGCGCTGCACATCGGCGTGCAGGGCCGCCGGCTCGAGCCGGCCATCCGCCGCCAGGGCGGCCATCTGCGGGGTCAGGCCCTCGAGGCTGTCGGCCGAGAGCACATCCGGGCACTGTTCGAGCATCCAGCGCACCAGCGGCCGGTTGCCGGTGAAGGTCTGCCAGATCAGGCGCAGCCATTTGCGGTCGCGGAACAGCGGATTGCTGTCGGCGCCGGAGATGGCCATTTCCTTGATCGCGATGCGCCAATTCAGCAGCTGCCAGCCGTACTGCCCGGGCAGGTGGCCGATCCGCTTGCACAGCTCATGGGTGTCGAAGCCGGTCACCAGGGGGTGCGGGCCGATGCGCCGACCGCTGGCATCGAGCCATAAGGCCGAGCGGGGCGGGATCAGGCTGAGCCCGTGCTGCGGGAACTGCGGTTGCGGGTGGGCGATGCCGGCCGCGTAGTTCCACATCTGGCCGAGCTTGACCACCTGGCCGCCGACGGCCTGTACCTGGGCATGCAGGGCGCCGTCGGCGCGTGGGTCGGTGCCGTTGAGCAGGTTTTGCGGACAGGGCCCGTAGAGCGGATCCCAGTGCCGGCGAACCAGGTCGAGGTTGCCGTTGATCCCGCCACTGCACAGCACCACCTGTTCGGCGGCGATGGTGAAATCCCCCTCCGGGTTGCGCCCATGGCAGCCGACCACAGCGCCATCCCGTTGCTCCAGGCCCAGTACCCGATGGTCGAACAGGCTGCTCAGCCGGGCCTGGCGTTCATGGCCGAACAGCCGTCCGGCCAGGGTCTGCACCAGGCCGCGGCCGCAGCCCCAGGCCAGGTGGTAGCGCGGCAGCGAGTTACCATCGCGTTCCACCCACTGCACCGCCGGGAAGAAGCGGATGCCCTGCTGGCGCAGCCAGTCGTAGACATCCGCCTTGTTGCGTTCGGCATAGGCTTCGGCCCAGCGTCGGGCCCAGAGATCGTCGGCCTGGAAGACGGCGCTGCGTAGCCAGTCATCGAGCAGCAACTCTGGCGAGTCCCGCACCCCGTTGCGGCGCTGCTCGGCCGTGCCGCACAGCAGCATGCCGCCGAACGCATCGTTGGCCTGGCCGCCGCACTGACTGCGCGGCGCGGCATCCAGCAGGAGCACGCTACGGCCCTGGTCGAGCAATTCCAGCGCGGTGCTGACACCCGCGAGGCCGGCGCCTATCACCAGGGTTTCACAGCGATAACGGGCAGTGCTCATGGGGCGGCCTCCGGGGCGAATCCATCAATGAGCACGAGGCTAGGCCGATTCATCGCATATGGCCTGACATTTCACGAGGCAATACTTGACATTTTACGAGCGCAGGCGTGCACTGCTGCCTTTCAGACTGGCGCCACCGACATGACCCAGATCGCCCGCAGCGCGGTATTTATCGGCTTCGACAGCCTGTGTCGGCAGCACGGCCTCAACCCGCAGACCCTGCTGCGCCGCTGCGGGCTGGACCCCCTGGTGCTGCGCCGCCGGGACCTTTATGTGCCTTATGCGCGCTTTGCTCAGGCGCTCAATCTGGCCGCCGCCGAGGCGTCGGCGCCCAGCTTCGGCCTGCAACTGAGCGAGTACCACGACTACCTGGTGCTCGGCCCCTTCGGCCTGTTGCTGGCCCAGGCCGACAACTTTGCCGAGGTGCTCAAGCTGACCCAGCAGTACGTGCACCTGCACGCCCAGGGCATCGCCCTGCGGGCCGAGTTCGAGGGGGCCCAGCTACGGGTGGAGTACCGGCTGCAATTGCAGGACGCGGTGGATCTGCGCCAGTTGCGGGAGCTGGGCTTGGGGGTGGTGCAGCGCTCCATGGCCAAGCTGTTCCAGGCGGACTGGCAGCCCCGGCAACTGCTGATCAGCCATGCCTGCCTGGGCGAGCCGGCGGACTACGGGCGCGTATTCAGCTGCCCGGTGCAGTTCGAACAGCCGCTCAGCGCCTTTGTCGTCGATGCCGATACCCTCGGCCTGCGTCCGGTGGAGCAGCGCAGCCAGCTGAAATCGCACCTGATCGAAGAGTACGCCGAGAGCCAGCAACTGCCGGCGGATATCCCCAGCCAGATCCACTACATCCTGCAGTCGATCCTCTCCACCGGCGAGGCCAGCCTGAGCGTGGTGGCGCGCCTGCTCGACCAGCACCCGCGCAGCCTGCAACAGGCGCTACAGGGCCAGGGGCAAAGCTTTCGCCGGATTCTCGACCAGGTGCGCTATGCCGAGGCGAAGCAGCAACTGAGGTTGTCGACCAAATCCATTACCGACCTGGCCCTGAACCTCGGGTATGCCGACGAAACCGCCTTCTCCCGCGCCTTCAAGCGCTGGAGCGGGCAGGCCCCGCAGCATTGGCGCAAACAGGCGGTCGCGGCGCGGCCGCAATGAGCGCCCCGGCAGCCGGGCCCCAAGCGGCGGGGCAACTCACACGCGGCACAGGGGCGCCTCAGTCATGCCATTCGCGCCCAGCCAACTCCAGCAGACTCTGGGCCTGCTCCGGGCCGTTGCTGCCGGCGGGGTAGGGGCGTGGCTTCTGGTAGTACTCCTGCCAGCCCTCGAGTATCGGGTCGACCCAGCGCCAGGCGGCTTCCACCTCGTCGCGGCGCATAAACAGGGTCGAGTCGCCCTCGATGATATCCAGCAGCAGGCGTTCGTAGGCATCCCAGCGCCGCTGCTTGTTGAAGGCGTCGGCCAGGTTTAGGTCCAGTTCCACGGGTTTCAGGCGCATGCCCTTGCCCGGGTTCTTGGCCATCAGTTGCAGGCTGATGCGCTCCTCCGGCTGCAGGCGGATCAGCAGGCGGTTGGCCTGGCCGTCGCCGAACAACCGGTGCGGCACCGGCTTGAACTGGATCAGTATCTCCGAGCTCTTCTTCGCCATGCGCTTGCCGGTGCGCAGGTAGAAGGGCACGCCGGCCCAGCGCCAGTTGTCGATCTCGGCGCGCAGGGCGACGAAGGTTTCGGTGGCGCTGTCGTTGTCGACGTTCTTCTCGAAGTAGTAGGCCGGTACCTCCTGGCCACCGATCTGCCCGGCGGCGTACTGGCCGCGTACGGTCTGGTCCTGCACGTCGAGGCCGCTGATGGGGCGCAGGGCTTCGAGTATCTTGACCTTCTCGTTGCGCACCGCCTCGGCGTCGAAGCGCACCGGTGCCTCCATGGCCACCAGGCAGAGCAGTTGCAGCAGGTGATTCTGCAGCATGTCGCGCATGGCGCCGGCATGGTCGTAGTAGGCGCCGCGGTTCTCCACGCCCAGGGTCTCGCAGACGCTGATCTGCACATGGTCGACATGCCCGGCACGCCAGATCGGCTCGAACAGGGCATTGGCGAAGCGCAGGGCCATCAGGTTCTGCACCGTCTCCTTGCCCAGGTAGTGGTCGATGCGAAAGACCCGCGATTCGTCGAACACGGCCCCTATGGCGCGGTTGATCGCCTGGGCCGATTCCAGGGAATGGCCGATGGGTTTTTCCAGCACGATACGCGCCTGGGGGCCGGCCAGGCCGGCGATCGCCAGGTTGGCGGCTATGGCCTGGAACAGGTCCGGGGCGGTTGCCAGGTAATACACCCGCACCCGTTCGCCGGCCTCGCCCAGGCGCTTGGCCAGGCGGCCAAAGTCGGCGCTCTGGGAGGCGTCCATGGCTAGATAGTCCAGGCGTTCGGCGAAGCTGTGCCAGCTCTCGTTGTTGAAATCGGCCCGCGCCACCTGGGCCCGGCAATGGCGCTCGGCGAGCCGCTGGTAGGCCTCGCGGGTATGGGCGCGGCGAGCCAGGGCGAGGATGCGCAGGTCCGGGTGCAGGCGCCCGTCGCGGTGCAGGTGGAAGAGCGCTGGCAGCAGTTTGTGCAGGGCCAGGTCGCCGGTGCCGCCAAAAACCAGCATGTCGCAGGGAATGCTCAAGGGGAACTCCGGGTCGGTTTACCTGTGCGGGAAAAGTCGTCATGTAGTATAACTACAAGACCACTACAATCCCGCTTCGATCATAACCGAGTTGCCTTCCTTGAATCTGTTGCAGCACATCGCCCAATCACGCCACTTGCTGCGCAAGTCGGAACTCAAGGTGGCCGACCACGTGCTGCTCGATCCGGCCGCGGTGATGCACAGCTCCATGGCCGACCTGGCCCACAGCGTCGGCATCAGCGAGCCGACCATAGTGCGCTTCTGCCGCGCCATCGGCTGCAGCGGCTTCCAGGACCTCAAGCTCAAGCTGGCCCAAAGCCTGGCCGCCGGGGCGAGTTTCGGCCAGTTCGCCATCCATGAAGACGACTCGGTGGCCGACTTCAGCCTGAAGATCTTCGACACCACCCTGCACACCCTGATCGAGGTGCGGGAAAAGCTCGACACCCAGGCGCTGCAGCGGGCGATCAACGCCATGGCCCAGGCCCAGCGCGTGGAGTTCTATGGCTTCGGCGCGTCCGGCGCGGTGGCGGCCGATGCCCAGCACAAGTTCTTTCGCCTGCTGCTGACCGCGGCGGCCTACTCCGACCCGCACATGCAGGCGATGTCGGCGGTAACCCTGAAACCCACGGACGTGGCCATCTGCATCTCCCAGTCCGGGCGCTCCAAGGACCTGCTGATCACCGCCAACCTGGTGCGCGAGACCGGCGCCACCCTGATCACCCTGTGCCCGAGCCAGACCCCGC
Organism: Pseudomonas sp.; assembly: GCA_035290985.1. GTDB lineage: Bacteria > Pseudomonadota > Gammaproteobacteria > Pseudomonadales > Pseudomonadaceae > Aquipseudomonas. The sequence goes on from DATDTH010000033.1 coordinate 5,590, forward strand.
TGGCCGAACTCTCGACCATCAACCTGGCCATCGACGTGCAGGAAGACACCGAGATCTACACCCCGCTGACCTCGCGCATCGCCCACCTGGTGGTGATCGACGTGCTGGCCATGGGCGTGGCCATGGCCCGCGGCCCGACCCTGGTCAACCACCTGAAAAGCGTCAAGCGCAGCTTGCGCAGCCTGCGCCTGTCGCCCAAGGCGATGAAAGCCCAGGAGGAGTGATGGGGTGCTTGGGTTTATAGCCTGACGCAGCGGTTCAGCGGGGTCGTCTGCTGGAGCCGCTTGTTAGGCCTATTTTCTTTGGTGCAATACGACACGCTGCTCCCTTCCTCCCGCCAGAAAGACGATGGTGTTTGGTCCCCAGTTGAACGTGTTCACCACGTGCTCGAAAGAGATTTCGAAAGGTAGTGGTGCGCCCGTGTAAGAGGCATCCTTCACAACATGAACTATTGGTGTGAATTCAATATTCGAAACCCGATTCCCCGTAAGCGCGTTCGGCGAGAATCGTTCGTTTGCGTGAACTTGTTTGATTGTCGGGCGCCAGTGATCGTGACCTTTCGGATATACGACTTCTCCGGTTATTGTGATTTTTACGAGCGCCTGGTTGTTCATTAAATTCAGCGGGTGGCAGTCTAGAACGTGGACACGCAGGTCCATTACTGAGAGTCCATCTTGGTAAGTCCACCAACCAACCTTGTAGGTGACGATCCCTGCGTCAGGAGCGGGGCGTGAACATGCCGACACCACTAAAGTTAACCCTATGAGGCAAAGCAGCAGTTGCCTCATAGGGTTAACGCTAGAATTAAATAGGCGCTGCAAGCGCAGTATGAAGCATCCCTGTTCACTGCTTTCCTTCATGTGGTTGGATAGCGCATAGAAAAATTGGGGGCGAAATGATTGAATTTGTATTCATTCCGGCCCTTTAGTTAGCGGTTTAAGCCAATTGCTAGTCAATAACTAAAATTTAATGGCCTACCAGAACGGTCGGAGCAACATGGCCCTGATCGATGCCGATCACCTGGATTACTACCATCAGCTCGAACGTGAGCGGGTGCATCTGCTGCTTAGCGAGGCCCGCCGGGGGCTGGGTGAGGTCGTTGTTAGGGGAGCCTGGAACTGTCCCTTCCATACCCCTGCCGAACGAATCATCCGGCTACGCCGCTGCAGTCCATGGGTATCGGGGTGCCGAGCTGCTCGCTGAAGTAGGCCACCTGCTCGACCCGCCAGGCCTCGGCACGTTCGCGGATGGCGGCATTGTGGACCTCGGGATCTTCATCTTCGCCCAGCACCGAGTGCGTGACCGGGATCTGCCATTCGCTCAGACCATCCCGATAGCGATGCTCGCCGACGACCACGAACTGGGCGCGTTCATCGTTCCATTGCCAGCTCTGCTGAGGGTCCGTTCCCCATGCGTTCCAAGCGACCAACTCGCCTCGGGCACCGTAGGTGAGGACGCCACCGGAAGGCCGTTCGCCGGAGCGAGTGACCTCCAGGTTGAAGTCCGAGAGCATCCCGCCTTCGATTCGCTGATAGGTCTCGCCGCCGCCGAAGAAATCGGCTGCCTTCAGCGTCTCTCCATTCTTCTCGGCGTAGATCTGGCAGGGCGAACTGTGCTGGTCCTGCCGGTAGAGGATCACACTAACTCCGTTGCCACTATCGGGAAATTCGCCGAAGTCATCCCCGTAGGCGCGCCCCATCGCGGTCAGCAACCAGGGGCATGGGCCGTAGTCCATGCTGAAACGCTGTGCCTGCCGGCAGCGCGGATGGATAGACCCGGTCAGCACGACCCCATCGACACTGACATGGCGCCAATTGCCATAGGTGGGGGAATAGATCAGCGCCAGGACCGCCGCGGTCATCAGGGTTAGCGGGGCGGCTAGATCGACATATTTCAAGAGCCTGTTGTCCCTAACGGTTATGGCCTCGGCTTTAGCCGGTTCCGAGTAAGTGAGGCGAACGATTTTAACTGCTGGTTAACCGTTTTCGAGTCGTTTATCGAGCAGTTCATAGCCAGGTCGCTCCCTATACCCCAGGCTGTGATAGAACTCACGTGCTGAGTCGTTGCTTCGTGACAGTTGCTTCGTGATATTCGTGAAAACTGAAGAGCGATGTTTGTGCATCCGCGCCGTACGAGCTGTGAGAATTTGGTAAGGGGGCTTGAACCCGTATCCGAGAGCGAACCTCAGCCTCTGCGATTAAGGATGATTCACTCAGCGCCAGCCTCCCGGCTGAAGGGTTAGGTGGCTGCCTTGAGAAGTCCGAGAGTCATTTCCTGTGGCGTGGCGTAATTCAGGCTTTTTCGAGGGCGTTGGTTCAATTGTCGGATCACAGCGCTCAGGTCGCAACGCTCAATGCCTCCAGCGTTTTCTACGAGTTGCTTGTAGTCTCGGGCTAGATTGTTCATGTGGGCAATGAGCGATGCGTTTGGCGTCTTGGCCAGCACCAATTCAGAGTAGGAACCGACTATTTTTTCAACGGTTTTGGTCTTGACCCCGTGCAGCGCCAGGACGCGTAACAAGCCTCCCCAGAAGATAGTGGCCATTGCCTGCGGATCGAAGCGCTCGCCCTCCAAAATGAGGAATGACAACAGGGTCGATTGATTCATAAACAGCGCGGCGTTGCGTTTGCCCAATAGGATCATGGAGACGCACCAGTCGCCAAGAAGGCCAGGCGTGTTGGGCGGTGGCGCTTCAGCTCCTGTTGATACGGCATCAAGTTGCTTCAAGAGAGCGTTTGAACAGTGAAGTAATGCCATTGAGTAACAACCAAATAGGTTCGGCGGGCAATAGGTTCGGCGGGCCTTGGGCCGTTCCGGTGAGCGAATCCGCTCGAAACACTACTCGTTCCGTGCCGAGCGCGTCCATGGCAGTGGTTGGCGCTGTAGCAATTGATTGTTGCTGGAGCATTTCACCAGGTATTTGCTCGGTTTTCGCCTCGGTGGGCATGGCGATTTCGCCGTGCTGGGTTTCGTCGGGCAGCGGTTCTACGCCAGCCTACGGGCTTCGCCGAAGCGGCTCTGGATACCCGCCTTCGCGGGTATGACGAGGAAGAACAGGTAACGGGTCAATCGCCTCAAGACAGCAATCGCTTGATATAGGCCTGATGGTTATTCAGGAAGTGTCGGGTGCTGGTGTAGGGCTCGCTGTCTTCATAGGCGGTGGGGGTCAGCAGGCCGTCCTGGATCTGGTAGATGTCGGCATCGGGGTAGGCCAGCAGGATGGGCGAGTGGGTGGCGATGATGAATTGCGAGTTGTCCTGTACCAGGTCGTGGATGCGCGCCAGCATGGCCATCTGCCGGGCGGCGGACAGGGCGGCTTCGGGTTCGTCGAGGATATACAGGCCCTTGCCGCCGAAGCGGTGGGTGATCAGGGAAAAGAACGATTCGCCGTGGGACTGCTGGTGCAGCGACTTGCCGCCGTAGGCGTGCGCTACCAGCAGATCATCGATAGTGCTGGCCACGTTATAGAAGGTTTCGGCCCGCAGGAAAAAACCGTCCTTAGGCTGCCGGTAGCTTTTGGCCAGGCGCAGGTACTGGTGCAGAGAGGAGTGAGTGGCGCGGGTGGCGAAATTGAAGTTGCGGGTGCCGCCTTCCGGATTGAAGCCATAGGCGGTGGCCAGGGCTTCGAGCAGGGTGGACTTACCGCTGCCGTTTTCACCGATGATATAGGTGACCTTGGGGTGGAAGTCGATGCGGTCCAACTGGCGCACCGTTTCCAGGCAGAAGGGGTAGCGGTCGAACGAGGGCACCTTGTCCCGCAGCAGTTGCAGGCTCAGCAGGTAGTGGGTGGCGTCCAGGGAACTCATGGTGGGCATCCATTGCCGTCCGGGCTGTGCCGGAAGTGAAGGGGTGGTTGGCGAACCTTAGCAGCCCGGGTTTTAGCCGTCATGCAAAGCGCCTTGGCGATGCCTGGGGATCGCCAGTAAGCGAGCTCCTGCGCCGGTCACCACAGCTTCATCGCCCTGCCGCGAAACCGTCATGCCTGAGGTCGATGCTGGAGATCCCCGCACTTCGCCCTGGGAGACGTGCCATGTACCCGTCCATCGATAATGCTCACCCGCAGTCCGACCTGGTCAACGATGCCAAGGGGCGGCGCAAGCTGCTCGACCAGAAGCGCATGGAGTACCGCCGCGCCATCGAGGAGTTCGCCGAACAGCGCCGGCTGCAGCTGGAGTTGGCCGACTACCCCGACCTGATCGCCGTCGGCTATATCAGCGCGGCAACGGCAGGTCCCCGCCGAAGCGCTCGGCCAGCGCGCTGATCTGCGCCCGCTCGGCGCGGATAAACCCGAGAAACGCCTGGCCCACCGGCGACAGGCGTTTGCCCCGGGCATGCACCACGCACCAGCTGCGGTACAGCGGCAACTCCTCCACCGGCAGCTCGCGCAGCCGGCCGGTGGTCAGTTCCAGGCTGACCGCGTGGCGCGGCAGCAGGGCCAGGCCGAGACCGGCGACCACGCACTCCTTCTGGGCATCCAGGGAGGCCACTTCCAGGGTCTGGGTGAAGTGCGCGCGTTTCTGCTGGAAGTACTCCTCGCAGGCCTTGCGCGTGCCGGAACCGGGTTCGCGGATCAGCAAGGGGTAGGGTTCCAGGTCCTTGAGGGTCAGTTGGGCGGCCAGGCTCAGAGGATGCTCCGGCGGCGCCACCGCGACTATCGGGTTGTTCAGGAAGGGCAGGAACTCCAGGGCCATGTCCTGGGGCACCAGGGACATGATCACCAGGTCGTCGCGGTTGTCGGCCAGGCGCTTGATCACCTGGGCGCGGTTTACCACCGTCAGGTGCAGGTTGACCTCGGGGTGCTGGCGCTTGAAGGCGGCGAACAGGTGCGGCACGAAGTACTTGGCGCTGGATTCCACGGCCAGGTTGAGCTGGCCCTGCAGCGAACCCAGCAGGTCCGAGAGCTGCATGTCCAGGCTCTCCAGGCGGCCGAAGATATCCAGGCTGGCGCGTTGCAGGGCCTGCGCCGCCTCGGTCAGGTAGAGCTTCTTGCCGACATAGTCGAACAGCGGCTGGCCGACCAGCTCTTCCAGCTGGCGGATCTGCAAACTAACGGCGGGTTGGCTTAAGGCCATTTCTTCCGCAGCGCGGCTGTAGGAGCGGCTGGTGCAGACCGCGCCAAACACCTGGAGCTGACGTAAGGTCAAGCGCATCAAGGACTTACGCATCGTTAGCGGCTCCGCTGGCTGGCTGCAAGGGTCAACTATAAGTCTTTACTAATAGCTAACCCAATAATTATTGATTTTGCTTAATCAAGCGACGGGACTAGGGTAGTGACGCGACCGCTGCTGCGGTCACGCGCCGACCGGCTTGTCCGGTTCGCCCGCCCCTAGGTCGAGGACAAGACTCGTGATCAAGAAAATCCTGATCGCCAACCGCGGTGAGATTGCCGTCCGCATCGTGCGTGCCTGCGCCGAGATGGGCATCCGCTCGGTGGCGGTTTACTCCGATGCCGACCGCCATGCCCTGCATGTCAAACGTGCCGACGAGGCCCACAGCATCGGCGCCGAGCCGCTGGCCGGATACCTGAACCCGCGCGCCCTGGTTAACCTGGCGGTGGAGACCGGGTGCGACGCCCTGCACCCGGGCTACGGTTTTCTCTCGGAAAATGCCGAGCTGGCGGACATCTGCGCCGGACGCGGGATCAAGTTCATCGGCCCGTCCGCCGAAGTGATTCGCCGCATGGGCGACAAGACCGAGGCGCGGCGCAGCATGATCGCCGCAGGCGTGCCGGTCACCCCGGGCACCGAGGGCAATGTCGCCGACATCCATGAGGCGCTGAGCGAAGGGGATCGCATCGGTTACCCAGTGATGCTCAAGGCCACCAACGGCGGCGGCGGTCGCGGCATCCGCCGCTGCAACAGCCGCGAGGAACTGGAACAAGCCTACCCGCGGGTGATCTCCGAGGCGTCCAAGGCCTTTGGCCGTGCCGAAGTCTTCCTCGAGAAATGCATCGTCAATCCCAAGCACATCGAGGCGCAGATTCTCGGCGACAGCTTCGGCAACGTGGTGCACTTGTTCGAGCGCGACTGCTCGATCCAGCGCCGCAACCAGAAGCTGATCGAGATCGCCCCCAGCCCGCAGCTGACCCCCGAACAGCGCGCCTATATCGGCGACCTGTCGGTGCGCGCGGCCAAGGCGGTGGGTTACGAGAACGCCGGCACCGTGGAGTTCCTGCTCGCCGAGGGTGGCGAGCTGTACTTCATGGAGATGAACACCCGGGTCCAGGTGGAACACACCATCACCGAGGAAATCACCGGGATCGACATCGTCCGCGAACAGATCCGCATCGCCTCCGGCCTGCCGCTGTCGGTCAAGCAGGAGGACATCCAGTACCGTGGTTTCGCCCTGCAGTTCCGGATCAACGCCGAGGACCCGAAGAACAACTTCCTGCCCAGTTTCGGCAAGATCACCCGCTACTACGCCCCCGGCGGTCCCGGGGTGCGCACCGACACGGCGATCTACACCGGCTACACCATTCCGCCCTACTACGACTCCATGTGCCTGAAGCTGATCGTCTGGGCCTTGACCTGGGAAGAGGCGCTGGACCGTGGCCTGCGCGCCTTGGACGACATGCGCCTGCAGGGTGTGAAGACCACCGCCGCCTATTACCAGGAAATCCTGCGTAACCCGGAATTCCGTAGCGGCCAATTCAACACCAGTTTTGTCGAAAGCCACCCGGAACTCACCAACTACTCGGTCAAACGCAAGCCCGAAGAGCTGGCCCTGGCCATTGCCGCCGCCATCGCCGCCCACGCCGGCCTGTGAGGAATCACGTCATGACGAAGAAAATTCAGGTTACCGACACCATCCTGCGCGATGCCCACCAGTCGCTGCTGGCCACGCGCATGCGCACCGAGGACATGCTGCCGATCTGCGCCAAGCTCGACCAGGTCGGCTACTGGTCGCTGGAAGTCTGGGGCGGCGCGACCTTCGACGCCTGCGTGCGCTTCCTCAAGGAAGACCCCTGGGAGCGCCTGCGCCAGCTGCGCGCGGCCTTGCCCAACACCCGCCTGCAGATGCTGCTGCGCGGCCAGAACCTGCTGGGCTACCGGCACTACAGCGATGACGTGGTGCGCGCCTTCGTCGCCAAGGCCGCGGTCAACGGCATCGACGTATTCCGCATCTTCGACGCGATGAACGACGTGCGTAACCTGCGGGTGGCAATCGAGGCGGTGAAGGCCGCCGGCAAGCACGCCCAGGGCACCATCGCCTACACCACCAGCCCGGTGCACAGGGTCGAGACCTTCGTGCAGCAAGCCAAGCAGATGGAAGCCATGGGCTGCGACTCGGTGGCGATCAAGGACATGGCCGGCCTGCTGACCCCCTATGCCACCGGCGAGCTGGTCAAGGCGCTGAAGGCCGAGCAGTCGCTGCCGGTGTTCATCCATTCCCACGACACCGCCGGCCTGGCCGCCATGTGCCAGCTCAAGGCGATCGAGAACGGCGCCGACCATATCGACACCGCCATCTCCAGCTTCGCCTGGGGCACCAGCCACCCGGGCACCGAGTCGATGGTCGCCGCGCTCAGGGGCAGCGAATTCGACACCGGCCTGAACCTGGAGCTGCTGCAGGAGATCGGCCTGTACTTCTATGCCGTGCGCAAGAAGTACCACCAGTTCGAGAGCGAGTTCACCGCGGTGGATACCCGGGTGCAGGTCAACCAGGTGCCGGGCGGGATGATTTCCAACCTGGCCAACCAGCTCAAGGAGCAGGGCGCGCTCAACCGCATGAGCGAGGTGCTGGCCGAAATCCCGCGGGTGCGTGAAGATCTCGGCTTTCCGCCGCTGGTGACCCCGACCTCGCAGATCGTCGGCACCCAGGCCTTCTTCAACGTGCTGGCCGGCGAGCGCTACAAGACCATCACCAACGAGGTGAAGCTCTACCTACAGGGGCGCTACGGCCTGGCGCCGGGCAAGATCAACGAGCAGCTGCGGCGTCAGGCGATCGGCAGCGAAGAAGTGATCGATGTGCGTCCGGCCGACCTGCTCAAGCCGGAAATGGACCGGCTGCGTGCGGAAATCGGTGCCCTGGCCACGTCCGCCGAGGATGTGCTGACCTACGCCATGTTCCCCGACATCGGGCGCAAGTTCCTCGAGGAGCGTGCGGCCGGCAGCCTGACCCCCGAAGCGCTGCTGCCGATCCCCGAGGCCGGTGGCGTCGCCGCGGCCGGCGGTGAGGGCGTGCCGACCGAGTTCGTGATCGACGTGCACGGCGAGAGCTACCGGGTCGACATCACCGGCGTGGGTGTGAAGACCGACGGCAAGCGGCACTTCTATTTGTCCATCGACGGCATGCCGGAAGAGGTGGTGTTCGAGCCGCTTAACGAATTCGTTGGCGGCGGGGGCAGCAAGCGTAAGCAGGCCAGCGCTCCGGGCCATGTCAGCACCACCATGCCGGGCAATATCGTCGACGTGCTGGTCAAGGAGGGCGACACGGTGAAGACCGGCCAGGCCCTGCTGATCACCGAGGCGATGAAGATGGAGACCGAGGTGCAGGCGCCGATCGCCGGTACCGTCAAGGTTGTCCATGTGGCCAAGGGCGACCGGGTCAACCCGGGCGAGGTGCTGGTCGAAATCGAATGACGGCCGCGGCCGCCGCACACTTGGTGTGCGACGGCTGGCCAACGAGCAAGTCCCTTTAGGGAGCCGCGAGGCTCCTTTTTTTATGGGCGCTGTTTTTGCTCCCCTCGCCCATTTATGGGAGAGGGGCTGGGGGAGAGGGCCGTCAACCATTCCTTCGCCAGTGAGCGCCCGTCCGCGTGGGTTACACCGTGCGGCGGGTGCGGTGTGGTTGGGTTGGTGCGATTTTCTGCGCGGCTAACACCACCCTACGAAAAGCGCTTCGCCTATGCCCTGGCCTCACGCAACTCGGCCAGGCTGTGTTTCTGCCGGCCCTGGGTATCGAAGTTGTCCGCCGCCAGCCAGCGTTCGAAGGCCTCCCGGCAGGCGGGCCATTCCTGGTCGAGGAGGGCGTACCAGGCGGTGTCGCGGTTGCGACCCTTGATCACCAGGTGCTGGCGGAACAGCCCTTCGTAGCAAAAGCCGAAGCGCTCGGCGGCGCGTTTGGAGCGTGCATTCAGGTTGTTGCATTTCCACTCCAGGCGTCGATACCCCAGCTCGAAGGCATGCCGCGCCAGCAGGTAGATGACCTCCGTGGCCCCGGCGGTGCGCTGCATGGCGCGTCCGTAGCAGATATGACCGATCTCGATGCTGCCATGGGCCGGCACTATGTTGAGGTAACTCAGCAGCCCCAGGGCCCTGCCGCTGGCCTGTTCGATTACGGCATAAAAACGCGGGGTCGTGGCCAGGCCGTCCAGCCAGGCGTCGAAATTGCCGCGTTCGCCGAAGGGCCCGTAAGGCAGGTAATCCCACAGCTTGGGATCGGACTCGGGGCCTTGCAGTGCCTGCCACAGATCGGCGCCATGCTGGCCGCGCTCGAGGGGTTCCAGGCGCACCAGGCGACCTGTCAGGGGCTGGGCCGCGGGCGGCTGGGCCGGCTTCCAATCGAGCAAGGTTTCGGTATTCATGGACGGATAACCTCTGGCTAGGCGAACAGATGACGGTACTGGATAAAGCCCGAGCGGCTGGCGATGCGCTCGTAGAGCAGGCGCGCCTGGGCGTTGTCTTCCTGGGTCAGCCAGTGCACGCGGTTGGCGCCGGCGGCCTGGGCGGCGACATAGACCTGCTCGATCAGGGCGCGGCCGACGCCACCGCCGCGTATGGATTCGGCCACGTACAGGTCCTGCAGGTAACAGTAGTCGCCGACCGTCCAGCAGGAGCGGTGGAAGATCCAGTGCACCAGGCCGATGGCCTGGCCGTCGCGCCAGGCCAGGGCCGCGTG
>DATDTH010000034.1:0-3194 GCA_035290985.1 Pseudomonas sp.
GTCAGGCTCGGGATAATGCCACGACAGGCCGCCAATGGGGAGGCGCAGGATACGCCGTTCGTGCGTCATGTCCGCTTCTGCCAACCAGTCGACCAGAACGCTTTCGCGTGCGGCCAGATCCTGCTCCAGCGCCTGCGCCACGCCACCGGCGGTAGAGACCCCAGCGCCCCACAACGGGCCCGTCGGATGCAGATCGAGAATCGCCAGACGCGGATCGCTGCACTCCGCCTCGCCGGCAGCAAAGAAGCTGCGGCTGTCGGTAAAGGCCAGCAGATCACCGAGTAGCGCCTGATTCCAGGTGCCGGCGACGACCCGCTCAGCCAGCACCTGATTGAACAGATAGCTGCGCGCCGCCGAGAGCACCCGCGAACGCACATTGCGTTTCTCCGGCAGGCTCTTGTTCGCCGCAAAATGACGGGCATGGGCGACATTGCCGCCCTCGAAGCCAAAACGCTGCAAGCCGTAATAGTTGGGAATGCCCTGGGCGGCGATTTGCGTCAGGCGCTGATCCAGCTTCGCGCGATCCGCAGCCAGCTGGGTCAGGCGCAAGGTAAAGCCGTTGGCAGCATGGGCGCCGCGCTGCAGTTTGCGGGTATGCCGCACCTGCTTGAGGATGCTCAGGCTGGCATCTTCGGCGGCGCTCAGGTCGGGGTCGACCTTGCCCGGCAGATGCAGGCTGAACCACTGACGGGTCAGGGCCTGACGATCCTTGAGCCCGGCATAGCTGATCAACTTCAGCGGCACGCCGGCGGCGCGGGCGATGCGCTTGGCCGCCTCCTCGGTATTCAGCTCGCGCTTTTCCACCCACAGCCAGAGGTGTTCGCCCTCGCCGGCCAGGGGGATATCCAGCACTTCATCGACCTGAAAGTCTTCCGCCACAGCCTTGAGTACCGCCGTACCGCAGGGTTCGCCATAGGCGCGCGGGCCTAGCAGTTGAAGTTCGTTCATCGGGCAACCAACAGTGCGACGGCATGCACGGCGATGCCCTCTTCACGCCCGGTAAAGCCGAGTTTCTCGGTGGTGGTGGCCTTGACGTTGACTTGATCCAGGCTCACCTGCAGGTCTTCGGCAATCCGTGCACGCATGGTCTCGATATGCGGCGCCATCTTCGGCGCCTGAGCGACGATGGTGGTGTCGACATTACCGACCTGCCAGCCCTTGCCGTGAACCAGACCGAGCACATGGCGCAACAGCACACGGCTGTCCGCGCCCTTGAAGGTCGGATCGGTATCGGGGAAGTGTTTGCCGATATCGCCCAGCGCGGCCGCGCCGAGCAAGGCATCGCTCAGGGCATGCAGCAGCACGTCACCATCGGAATGGGCCAGCAGGCCGAACTTATGGGAAATCTGCACGCCGCCCAAGGTAATAAAGGAGCCCTCGGTAAAGCGGTGCACATCGTAGCCGTGGCCAATACGCATAAGAAACAACGCCCTGAAAAAGTCAGGGCGTGATTCTAACTGAAAGCTGCCTCTAGGAGCCGGCTAGCTGGCGAACCGAACGTCGTCCGCCAGCGCCGGTTCAGCTCAATAGCGCCTTGGCGTGATGACGCAGGTGGTCATCGATAAAGCTGGCGATAAAGTAGTAGCTGTGATCGTAGCCCGGCTGCAGCCGCAGGGTCAGCGGATGGCCGGCAGCCTGCGCCGCCGCCTTGAGAGCATCCGGCTTGAGCTGGTTTTCCAGGAAATCATCACGATCGCCCTGATCCACCAGAATCGGCAGCTTTTCCGGTGCATCTGCGAGCAAGGCGCAGGCATCCCACTCGCGCCAGCGCGAACGCTCGTCGCCCAGGTAACGCGAGAATGCCTTCTCGCCCCAGGGGCAATTGCTCGGGTTGCTGATCGGCGCAAACGCCGACAGCGACTGATAGCGCCCCGGATTACGCAGCGCGCAGACCAGCGCACCATGCCCGCCCATGGAGTGGCCACTGATACCGCGCTTGTCGGATACCGGGAAGTTCGCCTCGATCAGCGCCGGCAGCTCCTGCACCACGTAGTCGTACATGCGGTAATGCCGCGCCCAGGGTTCCTGGGTGGCGTTCAGGTAGAAGCCTGCGCCCAGGCCGAAATCCCAGGACTTGTCCGGGTCGTCCGGCACATCGGCGCCGCGCGGGCTGGTATCCGGCGCGACGATGATCATCCCCAGCTCGGCCGCCAACTTGTGCGCGCCGGCCTTCTGCATAAAGTTCTCATCGGTGCAGGTCAGCCCACTCAGCCAATACAGCACCGGCAGTTTGCCGCCCTGCTCGGCCTGCGGCGGCAGGTACACGGCAAACACCATGTCGCAGCCCAGCACCGCCGAACGATGGCGGTAACGCTTGTGCCAGCCACCAGCACTCTTCTGGCAGGAAATATTTTCCAAGGTCATAGGGCCTCCATTGGGCGGCAGTGAAAGCCGCCCAGCGCAATCAGAAGTGGATAACGGTGCGGATGCTCTTGCCTTCATGCATCAGGTCAAAGGCCTTGTTGATGTCTTCCAGCGGCATGTTGTGGGTAATAAAGGTATCCAGCGGGATTTCGCCCTTTTGCGCCTTTTCCACATAGCTCGGCAGCTCGGTACGGCCTTTGACGCCACCGAAGGCCGAACCGCGCCAGACGCGCCCGGTCACCAGCTGGAACGGACGGGTGCTGATCTCCTGACCGGCACCGGCCACGCCGATAATCACCGACTCACCCCAGCCCTTGTGCGCGCATTCCAGCGCCGCGCGCATCAGTTGCACATTGCCGACGCACTCAAAGGAGTAATCCACGCCGCCGTCGGTCATCTCGACGATAACTTCCTGAATTGGCTTGGCGAAATCCTTGGGGTTAACGAAATCGGTCGCGCCCAGCTCACGGGCCACCTCGAACTTGGCCGGGTTGATATCGATGGCGATGATGCGTGAGGCCTTGGCCATCTTCGCGCCGATAATCGCCGCCAAACCAATGCCACCCAGGCCGAAGATCGCCACGGTAGCGCACTCTTCCACCTTGGCGGTGTTGAGCACGGCACCGATACCGGTGGTCACGCCGCAGCCGAGCAGGCAGACCTTCTCCAGCGGCGCGTCCTTGGGGATCACCGCCAGGGAAACTTCCGGCAACACGGTGTATTCGGAGAACGTCGAGCAACCCATGTAGTGGTAGATCGGCTCGCCGTTGTAGCTGAAGCGGCTGGTGCCGTCGGGCATCAGGCCCTTGCCCTGGGTCGCCCGCACCGAG
>DATDTH010000035.1:0-2029 GCA_035290985.1 Pseudomonas sp.
CTATGCGTAAACAAAGGCTAAATCCGCTCGAATTCAATAATTCAGGGGGAATAACCGCTTAAGCCGCTCAAATAATGAGCGATTCGCTTTGCCTTCGTCGGGCGCTGGCTTTGTATGAATTCAAGTCCGACAGGCTCCTAGGCCGGGCCGCCATCCTCGCGGTGCACCTCAAGCACATCAGCACCGACCCCGATCTGGACCGCGAGCGGATCGCCGGCATCACCACCGGCTTCAGCGGTGCAGACCTGGCCAACCTGGTCAACGAGGCGGCGATAGTCGCCACCCGCCGAGGGGCCGACACCGTGACCATGGCCGACTTTACCGCGGCGGTGGAGCGCATCGTGGTCGGTAGCGAACGCAAGAGCCGGCTGCTGTTGCCCCGCGAACGCAAGGTGGTGGCCCACCATGAGATGGGCCATGCCCTGGCCGCCGCCAGCCTGCCGGGCATGGACCCGGTGCACAAGGTGTCGATCATTCCGCGCTCGGTGGGCGCGCTGGGCTATACCCTGCAGCGCCCCACCGAAGACCGCTTCCTGATCACCCTCCGGGAACTCAAGGACCGCATGCTGGTGCTGCTGGCCGGGCGTGCGGCGGAACAGCTGATCTTCGGGGAAATCTCCACCGGTGCGGCGGACGACCTGGCCAAGGTCACCGACATCGCCCGGCAGATAGTCACCCGCTTCGGCATGAGCGCCACGCTAGGCCAGGCGGTGCTGGAACGCCAGAGCAGCAGCTACCTGGGCGAACAGGTGGTGAGCCTGCACGAGAAGGACTACTCGGAACAGACCGCCCGCGAGGTCGACCTGTGCGTCAAGGCCCTGATAGACGAAGCCTACGAGCGGGCCAAGGCCCTGCTGGCCAGCCGGCGCGCCGATCTGGAACAAGGCGCTCGCCTGCTGCTGGAAAAGGAGACCCTCACCCCCGAGGAGTTTGCGCCCCTGCAGGGGCGGGCTGGCGACGCGTTGATCGAGATCAAGAACAGCCCCTCCCCTTCCGGCCCAGAATTCCCCTTGTCCACTTCAGGACAGTCATGACGGAGGGATTCAAAATGACCCATGCAGCGAAAAAACTGGCAATCAAAACGGCCGAGGAAAAGCCGGCCAAAGGCTTGAAGACCAGCGAGCCCTGGCGGCCGCTGGAAAGCCTGCGCCGTCAAGTCGATCGCTTGTTCGACGACTTCAACGTCAATCCGATGCCTTTTAGCCTGGGCAGCAGCCTGCTCGATAGCGACCCGTTCTGGCGCCGCGGCCTACTCGGCAGCAACCTGCTCGGCAGCAATCTGCCCGTAGCGGACATAGTCGACAAGGCGCAGTCGATCGACATCAATATCGAGCTGCCCGGCCTGGATGAAAAAGACATCGAAATCAAGCTGACCAATGGCAACCTGGCGATCAAGGGCGAGAAGAAAGAAGAGCGCGAAGAGAATGAGCAGGACTATTACCTCTGCGAACGCCGCTATGGGGCCTTCGCCCGCTACTTCAGCCTGCCCGAGGGCGTCGACGCCGAGCATGTCGAAGCCAGCATGAATAAAGGGGTGCTGACGATCAGTCTGCCGAAGAAACCCGAAGCCATCAGCGCGGAGAAACGCATCGAGATCAAAACCAGCTGAGCGCCCTCCCTTGCCGATGCCCCATCGGCAAGGGGGATTTCAATGCAGCCTCTCAGCCACGCCCCTCGTACTTGTTCGGGGCTTTGACGGCCAGAATGCTGCCCGAAACCTTGCTCAAGGTCTGTTCCGTGGTACCGCCAATCAACTTGTTCACGCCGCGGTGATGGGCAACCCCCATCACCACCACGTCCATCTGATTCTGCACCACGAAATCGGCGATCGCCCAGACCGGCGGCCCCTTGATGAAGTGCCGGCAGTCGAGCGGCACACCCTGGCCCTCGGCCAAGGCGTCGAAGGACGCCTGCAAGGTATTTTTCAGGTCCTCGACAAAGTCTGCGGTCCAGTTCGAAGCCCCCGCCGGGCCGGCCATATAGGCCCTCGCCAAGTCGTAGGCATGCAACAGGTGCAGCTCGGCCGAAC
>DATDTH010000036.1:0-2540 GCA_035290985.1 Pseudomonas sp.
CGCCTGACGCCGGTGCTGATGACCGCCTTGACCGCCGCCTTGGCGCTTCTGCCCTTGCTGTTTGCCGCCGATGCGCCGGGCAAGGAAATTCTGCACCCGGTGGCCGTGGTTATTTTCGGTGGGCTGGTCAGCTCGACCCTGATGGACAGCCTGCTCACCCCCTTGATGTTCTGGCTGTTTGGCCAGGCGCCCCTGCAGCGCCTGGTTGACGACCACAGTCAGGCCGCGCTCTAAATCCGTCACGCCTATTTCAATCACTAAACGACCCACACGAGGCACGCCATGAACCGACTCACCCTGCCCAAGTCTTTGTTTGCACTGCTGCTCAGCGGCGGCCTGACCCTCGCGAGCGGCGCGCTTTACGCCCATGAAGATGCGCCGCAAGCGCCCCGGCACAACGGCGTGGTGGTGGAAGCCGCATCCGGCATGACCGCCGAGCTGAGCCTGGATGGCGGCATGCTGATGATTTATCTCCATGACCATGCCGGCGGGGCGATCTCCAGCGCCTCGGCCAGCGGAGAAGTCATCTTGCTCAGCGGCAGTGTGAAACAGGTACTGCCGTTGAGCCCGTCGGGTGGCAACTCGCTGATGGCCCAGGGTTCTTATCAAGCGGCGGCGGGGAGCAAAGCCTTTGCCAAGATCACCCTGCCCGGCAAGCCCGCCGAACAATTTCGCTTCGTTTTAAACTGATCGGCAAGGGCCTATGGCAAGGGCCTGGGACTGGCTTGACCCTGGTCAAGGACAAGGCGCGTACACCCGTCATAGCCTGGCTATCAGGCAACTACCCTAGCACTCCTACCCGGCCTCGAGAGGATGCCTGCCATGTTCAGAGCAAAACTGTTTGTCGCCATTAGCCTGGCCTTCGCGCTGAACCTAACCTTAGCGGCACCCAGCGGCACCGTTTACACGGCCAATGAACGCGCCGGCTCGATCAGCCAGGTCCGGCTCGCCAGCGGCGAAGTCAAGACCACTGCCCTGACCATCGCGCCGCATAATCTTCAGGTCAGCGACGACGGGCGCTGGCTGCTCGCCGTCGGCATGCCAGCCCATGGCGAACATCAAGGCGGCGCCATGAATGCCGGCCAGTTGCAAGTGTTCCGCACCGACAGCTTGGATAAACCCGCCTTCAGCCTGCCGGCGGGGGAACATCCCGCCCACGTCGTCATCGACCGGAGCGGACAATGGGCCTTCGTGACCGACTCCGCGGCTGACCGGGTCCGGGTGTTCGATCTTCAGGCACGCAGCCAGACCGATAGTATCCCGACCGGCAGTTTCCCCCATGGCTTGCGCCTGAGCCCTGACGGCAAGGCCCTGTATGTCGCCAATATGCGCAGCGGTAGCGTCTCGGTGATCGATACCGCAACGCTCAAGGAAACCGCACGAATCGCCGTGGGCAAGAGCCCGGTTCAGGTCGGCTTCGCCCCTGATGGACGTCAGGCTTATGTATCGCTGAGCGCGGAGAACAAGCTCGGAATCATCGATACGGCGACACGGCAACTGACCGGTAAAGTCGCAGTCGGCAGGACGCCGATCCAGATGTATGCCACGGCCGATGGCCAGGTCTACGTGGCCAATCAGGGCAGCCGCAGTGACCCGGATGACCGGGTATCGGTGGTCGACCCACTCAGACGAACCGTCCTCGCCACCCTGACCACTGGCAAGGGCGCCCATGGCGTGGCCATCAGCAGCGACAGCGCTTATGTCTTTGTCAGCAATATCGAGGCCGGCACCCTGACGGTGATCGACACCGCCAGTCGCGCAGTGATTGCCACCCATAAAGTGGCGGCGGGTCCCAATGGAGTCAGCTACCAGGAGCACGACTGAAGGCGAGCAACTTATTTGTTTGATTCACTCCGCCAGCTCAGAGCTCGTCTTTCATCCGCCGAATGATCTGCTGTGCTTCGAGATCGGCACGCCCCTCGGCGCCGTGGTGCTTGGCCAGGATGGCAACGGCCAGCACCAGTTTTCCCTGCGCAGGCCGGCTCAACCTGTCCCAGTCCTCGAGCAAGGCGGCGAAGACCGCATCGCCCGCCTTGGACGGCTCGCCCGGAACCGTGGGGGTATTTTTCAAAAAGTCCCGCACCGCGGCGATCAATACCTGCTTGCGGATTTCCATATCCATATCCATGACTCGAGCCTCCTGGCCTACGGGCGATAGCGCACCGCTTCTGGAAGAGACAAGCCCGCGCCGATCACGTTCGTTTCGGGTGCAACCCGCGCAGGCAATAGCCATACAGGGGACGCCTCGCTGAGAGCGCGGCAGTGTTTACGAGCGCCTGAAGCAGCGCAATCGACTGAACCTCACCCCGCCCCCCTACGGGCACTCACGGCGCCGCCAAGGCCTCACTCCATCCCGATGTTCGCCAGTTGACGTTCTCGCTGAGCAATTTCCGCTTCCACAGCCCTCACTTCGCTCATGTAAACCTGCACGACCGGCGGCAGTGAGCGCTCCTTGAGATAGATGAAACCGTAGCGGGTATGCAACGCCAGGTCGTGGATCGGCAAGGGCACGATCTCGCCCGCCTTCAACTCTCGCTCGA
>DATDTH010000037.1:0-4994 GCA_035290985.1 Pseudomonas sp.
CTGGTGCCGATCAGGCAGTTGTGCCGGGCCAGTTCCGACAGGCTGTGCGGCCGGCCGTAGCGTTCCAGGTAGCGTGGCGAGGCACAGAGGTAGAGGCGCCGTGGCGCCAGGCGGGTCGCGACCAGGCTCGATTCGCCGAGGCGACCGAGGCGAATCGCCAGGTCATAGCCTTCCTGCACCAGGTCCAGGGTGCGGTTGGACAGTTCGATCTCCACCCGCAACTGCGGATATTGGGCCATAAAGGCATTCACCAGCGGCACGATGAAGCGCTCGCCATAGGCCACCGCGGCGGTCATGCGCAGCAGGCCGGTGGGCGCGCCGTGCAGGTCGCTGATGGCCAGAAAGGCCTCGTCGCGTTCCTCGATCAGGCGTTGGCAACGGCTGAAGAAGGTCTGTCCGGCTTCGGTGAGCGAGACCCGTCGGGTGGTGCGGTAGAACAGTCGCGCCTGCAGGCGTTCCTCCAGTCGTGCCACCTGGCGGCTGACATGGGAAGAGGACAGCCGCAGGCGCTCGGCGGCGCGCAGGAAGCTGCCGCATTCGGCCACCGCGACGAATTCATCCAGCCCTTCCCAGCCCTGTGCGCCCATTGATTGTCCCAGCTCAGCATTAATGTTTTACCAATTGAGCGATTATCCCCATTCATGCGTGAATTACACTGGGTTTTTACGTTTGTCTGAGAGCCCTTGCCATGAGCATCAAATCCCGCGCCGCGGTCGCCTTCGCGGCCAACCAGCCCCTGCAAATCGTCGAAGTGGATGTCGAGCCGCCGAAGGCCGGCGAGGTGCTGGTGCGCATAGTCGCCAGCGGGGTTTGTCACACGGATGCCTACACCCTCTCGGGGGAGGATTCCGAAGGCGTATTCCCTTGCATCCTGGGGCACGAGGGCGGCGGAATAGTCGAGGCCATAGGCGAGGGCGTGACCTCCCTGGCAGTCGGTGACCATGTGATTCCGCTCTACACCGCCGAATGCCGTCAGTGCAAATTTTGCACCTCCGGCAAGACCAACCTCTGCCAGGCGGTGCGCGCTACCCAGGGCAAGGGCCTGATGCCGGACGGCACCACGCGCTTTTCCTACCAGGGGCAGCCGATCTACCACTACATGGGCTGCTCGACCTTCTCGGAATACACAGTACTGCCGGAAATCTCCCTGGCGAAGATTCCCAAGGAGGCGCCGCTGGAGAAGGTCTGTCTGCTCGGCTGCGGCGTGACCACCGGCATCGGCGCCGTGCTCAACACCGCCAAGGTCACGGAAGGCGCCACGGTGGCGATCTTCGGCCTGGGCGGCATCGGCCTGGCGGCGATCATCGGCGCCAAGATGGCCAAGGCCGGGCGGATCATCGCCGTCGACATCAACCCCGGCAAATTCGCGATTGCCGAGGAGCTGGGTGCCACCGACTGCGTCAACCCGAAGGACTTCGACAAGCCGATCCAGGACGTCATAGTCGAGATGACCGATGGCGGCGTGGACTTCAGTTTCGAGTGCGTCGGCAATGTGCAGCTGATGCGCGCGGCCCTGGAGTGCTGCCACAAGGGCTGGGGCGAATCGACCATCATCGGCGTTGCCGGTGCTGGCCAGGAAATCAGTACCCGGCCGTTCCAGCTGGTCACCGGTCGCGTCTGGCGCGGTTCGGCCTTCGGCGGCGTGAAGGGGCGCACCGAGTTGCCCGGCTATGTGGCCAAGGCCCAGAGCGGCGAAATTCCTCTGGATACCTTCATTACCCACACCATGGGGCTGGAGGATATCAACCAGGCCTTCGAGCTGATGCATGAAGGCAAGAGCATCCGTACCGTGATCCACTTCTGACCTGGGGTGAAGACCGTTATGACCCTGGAAAATATCGCCTGCCAGAAAAGCTTCGGCGGCTGGCACAAGCGCTACCGGCATCGCTCCAGCGTGCTCGGCTGCGACATGCTGTTCGCTGTCTACCTGCCACCACAGGCGGAGCAGGGCGCCAAACTGCCGGTGCTCTACTGGCTGTCCGGGCTGACCTGCAGCGACGAGAACTTCATGCACAAGGCCGGCGCGATGCGCCTGGCCGCCGAGCTGGGGTTGGTGCTGGTCGCGCCGGATACCAGCCCGCGCGGCCCCGAGGTGCCGGACGACCCGGACGGCGCCTGGGACTTCGGCCTGGGCGCGGGCTTCTATCTGAACGCGACCGAGCAACCCTGGGCCCGGCATTACCAGATGCACGACTATGTGGTGCAGGAACTGCCGGCGCTGATCGAGGCCAATTTCCCGGTTTCGGACAGGCGCGGCATCAGCGGTCACTCCATGGGTGGGCACGGCGCCCTGGTCTGCGCGCTGCGCAACCCGGGGCGTTACCAGTCGCTGTCGGCCTTTGCCCCAATCGTCAACCCGATGGATTGTCCCTGGGGGCAGAAAGCCTTTGGTCGCTACCTGGGCGAGGATCGTTCGCGCTGGCGTGAATGGGATGCCTGCAGCCTGCTGGCCAACGCCCAGGCACCCTTGCCGATGCTGGTGGACCAGGGCGATCGCGATGACTTCCTCGCCAGCCAGCTCAAGCCCGAGGCCCTGGTCGCGGTGGCCAAGGCGGCCGGTCATGCATTGACCCTGCGGCTGCAGCCGGGCTATGACCACAGCTATTTCTTTATCGCGAGCTTTATCGACGACCACCTGCGCCATCACGCAGCGGTGTTGGGTCGTTGATTGTGCCCACGCTCCCGCGTGGGCATGCTGCTTGTGACGCTTCGCGTCACGTCGTGCATTCAACCCTACAGAACAGGCTGACGCTCCCGCCTGGCGGTGCAGCTTCGTGTCGTTCATGGGCTGCCGCTTTCAGTTAGAATCACGCCCTGACTTTCAAGGCCCGATTCGAGGAGCCCGCTTTTATGCGTATTGGCCACGGTTACGACGTGCATCGTTTTGGTGATGGCGACTCCATCATCCTGGGTGGGGTGCAAATTGCCCACCACCATGGGCTGATCGCCCATTCCGATGGCGACGTACTGTTGCACGCCATCTGCGATGCCCTGCTGGGCGCCGCGGCGCTGGGCGATATCGGTCGGCACTTTCCCGATACCGACCCGCAGTTCAAGGGGGCCGACAGTCGCGCGCTGCTGCGCCAGGTGCTGAGCCTGGTGCAGGCCAAGGGCTGGAAGGTGGGCAATGTCGACGCGACCATAGTGGCCCAGGCACCGAAAATGGCGCCGCATATCGCGGCCATGCGCGAGCGGATCGCCGCCGACCTGCGGGTAGACATCGATCAGGTCAACGTCAAGGCCACCACCACGGAACAGCTCGGCTTCACCGGTCGCGAAGAAGGCATCGCCGTACACGCCGTTGCCTTGCTGGTCGCGGCATGAGCGCCTTGACGGAGGAGCAACTGCTCGGGCCGCGGGCCTATGGCGCAGCCGTGGGGCAGGGGGTATTGAAGGCCACGGCCGAGGACTTCCAGGTCGACGAGGTGCTGGACATTCCCCTGTCGGGCACGGGCGAACACCTCTGGCTTTGGGTGGAAAAGCGCGGCCTGAACACCGAGGAGGCGGCGCGTAAACTGGCCCGCGCCGCCGGCGTGCAATTGCGCACGGTGAGCTACGCAGGTCTGAAGGACCGCCAGGCGTTGACCCGGCAATGGTTCAGCATCCAGTTGCCGGGCAAGGCCGATCCGGACCTGTCCGCGGCCGAGGGCGAGACCCTGCGCATCCTCAAGAGCGTGCGGCACAGCCGTAAGCTGCAACGCGGCGCCCACGCGGCCAATGGCTTCACCCTGCGCCTGACCCAACTGAGCGGCGAGCCGGCCGCGCTGGAGGCGCGCCTGCAGCAGATCGCCGCCCAGGGCGTGCCGAACTATTTCGGCCTGCAGCGCTTCGGCCATGAGGGCGGCAACCTCGGCCAGGCCCGGCATTACGCCCTGGGCCAGGTGCTGCCGGAGCAGCGCAACATCCGCTCGCGGGTGCTCTCGGCGGCGCGCAGCTATCTGTTCAACCAGGTGCTGGCGGCACGGGTGGCCGATGGCAGCTGGCAGCAGGCGCGGGTCGGCGACCTGCTGGCCTTTACCGATAGCCGCAGTTTCTTTCCGGCCGGCGAAGCCGAATGCCAGGACCCCCGCCTGGCCATTCTCGACCTGCATCCCACCGGCCCGTTGTGGGGCGCCGGCGAGTCGCCGACCGGCGGCGCGACCCAGGAATTGGAGCAGACCGTCGCCGAACGCGACCCGCTTTTGCGCGACTGGCTGGTCGCAGCGGGCATGGCGCACGAACGGCGCATCCTGCGCCTCCCCATCGGCGGGTTGACGTG
This sequence comes from Pseudomonas sp., assembly GCA_035290985.1. Lineage (GTDB taxonomy): Bacteria > Pseudomonadota > Gammaproteobacteria > Pseudomonadales > Pseudomonadaceae > Aquipseudomonas. The sequence goes on from DATDTH010000037.1 coordinate 4,259, forward strand.
GCATTATCCCGGGCCTGACATTCTGCAACTGCACTTTGTCCTGCCGGCGGGATGCTTCGCCACCGTCGTGGTGCGCGAACTGATCGACCTGTTGCCGGTGGGCCAGACGGACAACCCATGCGTATTCTGATTTCCAATGACGACGGTGTGACCGCGCCCGGTCTTGCCGCGCTGCACGGCGCCCTGGCCGGCTATGCCGAGTGCGTGGTCATAGCGCCGGACCAGGACAAGAGCGGCGCTAGCAGCTCCTTGACCCTGGACCGTCCGTTGCACCCGCAGACCCTGGCCAATGGCTTTATCAGCGTCAATGGCACGCCCACCGACTGCGTGCACCTGGGCCTCAACGGGCTGTTGTCGACGCTGCCGCAGATGGTGGTTGCAGGCATCAACCTGGGGGCCAACCTGGGGGATGACGTGCTCTACTCCGGCACGGTCGCGGCGGCGTTGGAGGGGCGTTTCCTCGACCTGCCGGCCTTCGCCTTTTCCCTGTTGTCGCGCCAGCCGGACAACCTGCCGGCGGCCGCGCATATCGCCCGCCAGCTGGTCGAGGCTCATGACCGGCTCGCGCTGCCGCCGCGCACCGTGCTCAACGTGAATATCCCCAACCTGCCGCTGGAACATATCCGCTGCATCCAGCTGACTCGCCTGGGCCATCGTGCCCGTGCGGCCGCCCCGGTCAAGGTGATCAATCCGCGCGGCAAGGAGGGTTACTGGATTTCGGTCGCCGGCGATGCCG
>DATDTH010000038.1:0-5289 GCA_035290985.1 Pseudomonas sp.
CATGCGCGGGCTGAGGCTGCCGAAGGGGTCCTGGAACACCACCTGCATCTGCCGCCGCAGCGGGCGGATGGCCTGCTGCGACAGGCCGTTCAACGTCTGGCCCTGAAAGCGGATGACGCCCTGGCTACCGAGCAGCCGCAGGATCGCCAACCCCAGGGTGGATTTGCCGCAGCCGCTCTCGCCGACTATGCCCAGGGTCTGGCCCTGGGGCAGGCTGAAGTTGATGCCGTCCACCGCTTTCACATAATCGACCGTACGCCGCAGCAGGCCTTTCTTGATCGGAAACCACACCCGCAGGTCATCGACCTCCAGCAGCGGCGGGCCGGCGGGATGAGCCACCGGTTCGCCGCTGGGTTCGGCGCCGAGCAGTTCCTGGGTATAGGGATGCTGCGGCGCGCGGAACAATTCCTCACACGACGCCTGTTCGACGATCGTTCCGCGTTGCATGACACATATGCGTTGGGCGATGCGTCGTACCAGGTTCAGGTCATGGCTGATCAGCAGCAGGGCCATGCCCAGGCGGGCCTGCAAGTCCTTGAGCAGCTCGAGGATCTTCAGCTGCACCGTGACGTCCAGGGCCGTGGTCGGCTCGTCGGCGATCAGCAGTTCGGGTTCGTTGGCCAGGGCCATGGCGATCACTACGCGCTGGCGCTGGCCGCCGGACAACTCATGGGGATAGGCCCTGATGCGGCTATGCGGGTCGGGGATTCCGACCATCTCCAGCAGCTCCAGGGTGCGCCGGTTGGCGGCCTTGCCGCTCAGGCCCTTGTGCAGGGTCAGGACCTCGTTGATCTGCTTGCCGATGCTGTGCAGCGGGTTGAGCGAGGTCATGGGTTCCTGGAAGACCATGGCGATGCGGTTGCCGCGAATCCGGCGCAAGGCGTCGGGTTCCAGTTGCAACAGGTCCTGGCCGGCATAGTGGATGCTGCCGGACGGGTGGCGGGCCAGGGGGTAGGGCAGCAGGCGCAGGATGGAGTGGGCGGTCACCGATTTACCGGAGCCACTCTCGCCCACCAGGGCCAGGGTCTCGCCCTTGCGTATGTCGAAGTTGACGCCGTGCACCGCGCGCTGCACCTGGTTGCCCACGACGAATTCGACGGCGAGGTCACGGACTTCGATCAGGTTGTCTGGATCGGCAACGGGCTTCATCTCATTTCCTCGGGTCGAAGGCATCGCGGGCGGCCTCGCCAATGAACACCAGCAGGGTCAGCATCAGGCCCAGCACCACGAAGGCGCTGATGCCCAGCCAGGGCGCCTGCAGGTTGGACTTGCCCTGAGCCACCAGCTCGCCCAGGGAAGGCGCGCCGGGCGGCAGGCCGAAGCCGAGGAAGTCCAGGGCGGTCAGGGTACCGATGGCGCCGGTGAGGATAAAGGGCATAAAGGTCATGGTCGAGACCATGGCGTTAGGCAGGATATGCCGGTACATGATGGCGCCGTTCTGCATGCCCAGGGCGCGGGCCGCGCGCACGTACTCCAGGTTGCGCCCACGGAGGAACTCGGCGCGCACCAGGTCCACCAGGCTCATCCAGGAAAACAGCAGCATGATCCCCAGCAGCCACCAGAAGTTCGGCTGGATAAAGCTCGACAGGATGATCAGCAGGAACAGCACCGGCAGCCCCGACCAGATTTCTAGGAAGCGCTGGCCGAGCAGGTCGATCCAGCCGCCGTAGAACCCCTGCAGCGCGCCGGCGAACACGCCGATGATCGAGCTGAAGAAGGTCAGGATCAGGGCGAACAGCACCGAGATGCGAAAGCCGTAGATCACCCGGGCCAGCACGTCGCGTCCCTGGTCGTCGGTGCCCAGCCAATTCTGCGCCGAGGGCGGCGCGGGGGCGGGAACCTTGAGGTCGTAATTGATGCTGGAATAGCTGAAGGGGATAGGCGGCCAGAGCATCCAGCCGTCCTTCTGGGCGATCAATTCGCGAATGTAGGGGCTCTTGTAGTTGGCCTGCAGCGGGAATTCGCCGCCGAAGGTGGTTTCCGGGTAGCGCTTGAACACCGGGAAATACCAGTCGCCGTCATAGCGCACGGCCAGGGGCTTGTCGTTGGCGATCAACTCGGCGCCCAGGCTCAGGCCGAACAACCCGAGGAACAGCCATAGCGCCCACCAGCCGCGCTTGTGCGCCTTGAACAGGGCGAAGCGGCGCTTATTCAGGGGGGAGAGGCGCATCTCAACCCTCCCGGTTTTCGAAGTCGATGCGCGGATCGACCAGGGTGTAGGTGATGTCGCTTATCAGCTTCATGATCAGGCCGAACAGGGAGAAGATGAACAGGGTGCCGAACACCACTGGGTAGTCGCGGTTGATGATCGACTCGAAGCCCAGCAGGCCCAGGCCATCCAGGGAGAAGATCACTTCGATCAGCATCGAGCCGGTGAAGAAGATGCCGAGGAAGGCCGCGGGGAAACCGGCGATCACCAGCAGCATGGCGTTGCGGAACACATGGCCATAGAGCACCCGGGTTTCCGTCAGGCCCTTGGCCCGGGCGGTGACCACGTACTGTTTGTTGATCTCGTCGAGAAAGCTGTTCTTGGTCAGCAGGGTCAGGGTGGCGAAGTTGCCGATCACCAGGGCGGTCACCGGCAGCGCCAGGTGCCAGAAATAGTCGAGCAGCTTGCCGCCGAAACTCAGGCTGTCGAAGTCATTGGAGGTCAGGCCGCGCAGGGGGAACCAGTCGAAATAGCTGCCGCCGGCGAACAGCACGATCAGCAGGATGGCGAACAGGAAGGCGGGAATGGCGTAGCCGAGCACGATGGCCGCGCTGGTCCAGACATCGAACGGACTGCCATGGCGGGTGGCCTTGGCGATGCCCAGGGGGATGGACACCAGGTAGGTGATCAGGGTGCTCCACAGTCCCAGGGAAATCGACACCGGCATTTTTTCGGCGATCAGTTCGGTGACCTTGGCATCGCGAAAGAAGCTCTCGCCGAAATCCAGGTGCAGGTAGTTCTTCAGCATGATCCAGAAGCGTTCGGGGGCCGGTTTGTCGAAGCCGTACAGGCGCTCGATCTCGCCGATCAGCTCGGGGTCCAGGCCCTGGGCGCCGCGGTAACTGGAGCCGGCCATGGCCACTTCGGAGCCGCCGCCGGAGACCCGTCCGGTGGCGCCGCCCGCGGCTGCGTCGAAACCCTCCAGCTTGGCGATCATCTGCTCCACCGGGCCGCCGGGGGCGGCCTGGATGATGATGAAGTTGATCAGCAGGATGCCCAGCACGGTGGGCACGATCAACAGCAGGCGGCGGATGATATAGGCCAGCATCTCAGCGCTCCGTACTTGTCGGTTCGGCGGTCGTTGGGGGCGGGGCGGCCGGTGACGGCACTGCCTCGGGTTTGCTCCACCAAGTGCTGAGGCCGATATCGTAGAGTGGCGTCACCTTCGGGTGCTGGATATGGTTCCAGTAGGCCACGCGCCAGGTCTTGATGTGCCAGTTCGGCACCACGTAATGGCCCCAGAGCAGCGCCCGGTCCAGGGCGCGGCTGTGCTCGATCAGGCTCTGGCGCGAGTCGGCGTTGATCAGGCCTTCCACCAGCTTGTCGATGGCCGGGTCCTTCAGGCCGATGAAATTGCGGCTGCCGGGTTTGTCGGCGCTGCTGGAATGCCAGTATTCGCGCTGTTCGTTGCCCGGCGAATTGGACTGTCCGAAGCCGGCGACGATCATGTCGTAATCCCGCGAGCGCAGACGGTTGACGTACTGGGATACATCGACCCGGCGGATCACCAGCTCGATGCCCAGTTCGCTCAGGTTGCGTTTGTAGGGCAGCAGTACCCGTTCAAATTCGGGTTGTACCAGCAGCAGTTCGAAGCTGACCGCTTGCCCCGCGGCATCCAGCATGCGGTCGCCCTCCACCCGCCAGCCGGCTTCCTGCAGCAACTGATAGGCGCGGCGCTGCTGCTCGCGGATGATGCCGCTGGCGTCGCTGACCGGCACCCGGAACTCCTCGCTGAAGACCTGGGGCGGCAGTTGCGCGCGCAAGGGCTCGAGAATCTTCAGCTCGGCGGCGCTCGGCAGGCCGCTGGAGGCCAGTTCGGAATTGTCGAAATAGCTCTGGGTGCGGGTATAGGCGCCGTTGAACAATTGCTTGTTGGTCCATTCGAAATCCAGCAGCAGGCCAAGGGCCTCGCGCACCCGGCGATCCTGGAACAGCGGCCGGCGGCTATTGAAGACGAAGCCCTGCATGCCCGTGGGGTTGTGGTTGCGAATCTCCTCCTTGATCAGGCGACCGTCCTTGACCGCCGGTACGTCATAGGCCGTCGCCCAGTTCTTTGCGCTGGTCTCCAGGGCGTAGTCGAACTGCCCGGCTTTTAAAGCCTCCAGGGCCACGGTACTGTCGCGGTAGTAGTCGATCCGCAGGTTGTCGAAGTTATGCAAGCCGCGATTGACCGGCAGGTCCTTGCCCCACCAGTCCTTGACCCGCTCATAGCGGATGGTGCGGCCGGCATGCACCTCGGCCACCCGATAGGGGCCGCTGCCCAGGGGGATCTCCAGATCGGCTTTCTTGAAATCGCGGCCGGCCCACCAGTGGCTGGGCAGCACCGGCAATTGGCCGAGAATCAGTGGCAACTCGCGGTTGCCCGCGTGCTTAAAGTCGAAGCGCACGCGCAGTTTGTCTTCGGCCTCGACCTTGGCTACATCGGCGTAGTAGGCCTTCCAGAGTGGTGCGCCGTCCTTGATCAGGGTGTTGAAGGTGAAGACCACGTCGGCGGCAGTCACCGGCTGTCCATCGTGGAAGCGCGCTTCGGGGCGCAGATAGAAGCGCACCCAGCTATTGTCCGGAGCTCTCTCGATCTTCTGCGCCAACAGGCCGTATTCGGTGAAGGGTTCGTCCTGGCCGTGGCGGGTCAGGGTGTCGTAGATCAGCTCGATCTTCTCCTCGGCGACCCCCTTGCTGATATAGGGGTTGAAACTGTCGAAACTGCCGCCGCCGGCCAGGCGAAAGGTGCCTCCCTTGGGCGCGTCCGGGTTCACATAGTCGAAGTGCGAGAAGTTCGCCGGGTACTTGGGGGCTTCGCCATACAGGGTCAGGGCGTGCTGCGGTGCAGCCTGAACCAGGCCGGCCAGGCTCAGCAGCAGGGGGGCGAGCAGGCGCAGCGTGGGCGAGTGGCGCTTGATCATTGCGAGGTCTCCGTGGGCTTCAGCCACCAACTGCGCAACCCCAGGGTGTAGGGCGGCGTGGCGAGGAAGGCGAACCGGTTGCGGTACGCCAGGCGGTGATAGTCGAGGTACCAATTGGGGATGCTGTAGTGTTGCCAGAGCAGGACACGGTCCAGGGCCCGGGTGGCGGCCACCTGT
>DATDTH010000039.1:0-14085 GCA_035290985.1 Pseudomonas sp.
CGATGTCGGCCATGGGATGGGTCGGCTCATGGGCCAACCGTACCTCACCCCCCAGTTGCGGTTCGACGGTCGGGGACATCCCGCCCAGGCGATCGGCGAAGGAAACCGGCGGGGTGACGCGCAGCAGCGGCGATGCCTGCCCCGGCGCGATCGCCACGTTGGCTAGCGCCAGGTTGTAGCTGGCCACTTCCGCGCGGGTGCGCTCGTAGGCCATGCCATTGCGAATGACGTCACCGATATTTTCCAGCTCCATGTTCAGCGACCTCCCGTAATGGCCAGTTGCATCAGGCCGAACTGGCGCGATACGCCGTCCGCGAGTGCCTGATAGCGGCCGCTGGCGGCAGACAATTCGGCGACTTCATCGTCCAGGGCCGGCGCGGCGTCGACGGCATAGGTGTGCTGGTAGGCTTGCAAATCGCTGCCTTGCAGGCTCTGCAAGGCCTGAGCGAACAGCGTTGCATCGCCACGGGCTGCGCGCAGTTGCGCCAGAGGCTCGGCCAGGTTCAAGCGCATGGCCTGGCTCCCGGGGATATTGGCCGTGGCGATGTTGTGCGCCGCCATTTTGGCGCGGCTGTGCTCCAGGCCCATGGCCAGTTGCACGGCATCGAGGGTGAGTCCCATATCTGCTGACATCGCTATTCCTTATTGAATGATCAGCTCGGCATGCAGAGCACCGGCCTGTTTGATCGCCTGCAGCACGGTAATCACCTCGGCGGTGCTGAGCTTGATCCGATTGAGTGCCTGCACCAGATCGCCAACCGATGTGCCTTCGGCCAGTTGCACGGGGGCTCGTTGTTGTTCTTCGACGCTGAGTTCGGTATCGGGTACCACCACTGTGCGCACGCCAGGGCCCGAGCGGTAGTTGAAGCTCGGCTGGGACACCTCGAACTTGGTGCTGATCATCACATTCAGGCTGCCCTGGGAGATGTTCACCTCGCCGATCCGCACGTTGGCGCCGGCAACCACAGTGCCGGTGCGCTCGTTGACCACCACGCGCGCGGCGTAATCGGGGGCCACCGAGACGCTCTCGATACGGGAAATCAGGCGGGGCAGCGCGGTGCCCGACGTCAGCGGCACCTCGACTTTCGCGGCATGCACGACCCGTACGCCGGAGATACCCAGCTCGGCACCCAACGCATCGGCAATCCGCTGGGCCGTGGTGTAGTCGGGCTCGTTGAGCACCAGCACCAGGTTCTTACCCGCCTCGTCCGACTCGGAAAATGCCGAGCGCTCCACGCTGGCCCCATGGGGGATCCGGCCGACCGTCGGGTGGTTCTTCTGCACCGAGTTCATATTGGCTTCGAAGACATAGCCGCCCACCGACATGGGCCCCTGCGCCAGCGCGTAGAGCTTTTCATCGGGGCCATACAACGGCGTCATCAGCAGCGTGCCACCGAGCAGGCTGCGCGCATCGCCCAGCGAGGACACCTCGACATCGATCTTGTCGCCCGATTCGCTGAAGGAACTCAGCGTGCCGGTGATCATGACCGCGGCGGTATTGCGCGCATTGAGATCGTCATCGGCCACATTGACGTTGAAGTTTTTCAGCGTGTTGACCAGTGACTGGCGGGTAGCCCGGTTGCGCTCACTGTCGCCGGTGCCGGCCAGGCCAACGACCAGGCCGTAGCCGATCAGGGAATAATCGCGCACGCCCTGGATGCGCACCAGTTCCTTGATGCGCACATCCGTACTGGCGAGCAGGCTCGTGCTCATGAACAGGGCTGCGATAGCCACGCTGAACAGCTTCATAGGATTCGCAGCCATTTCAGTGCCCGGAAGAAAATGTTCTGTTTCTGTGCGTCGGCCACCACGCCATCGCCGACTATGTCGATCTCGGCCTCCGCCAGTCGGTAGGAAAAGACGGTGTTCTCGTAACTGATGTCATCCGGGCGCACCAGGCCGCCAATGCGGATCTGCTGCTGCTCGTCGTTGATGGTCACCAGTTGCTCGCCGCTTACGCGCAGCAGGCCTTCGGGGAGCATCTCGACGATCCGCACCGAGACATTCGCGCGAATCTGCCCGCGCCGGCTGGTTTGCCCGGCGCCGTCGGTATCGCCCTGGATCCCGAGGCTGAACTGGTTGGTGCTGGTATTGGTATCGGCGCTGCCACCGATCGACGTCTGGCTGTCGGCGCCGGTTCCCGCGGCGCTTTGCGCCGAAGTGGACTCGACCACCAGGACGGTCAGCATCTCGCCCAGGTGATGGCCACGACGGTCTCCCGTCAGCGACCGATATCCGTCCGGATCGATCAGGCTCTGGGCGCTGGCTGCCAGCGGCATCGCCAGCAAGAACGCCAGAATTCCCCATTTATTGCTGCCCAACATGCACCTCTCCTTTACCGGCAACCACCGCAAGCAGGCTCGAATCGGCCCCATCGAGTAGCACAGGTACCTTCTCCCCGAGCATGCCGGGGCGCATGGCTTTGCCTTGTGTACTCACCAAGAGGCCAGGGCCATGCACCACGACCCTGACCATTTCATCGCGCTTGACCAGCGGCTCCGGCTGCAGGTGTCGATTCAGCACCGGCATGCCGGCCCGAACATCCTGTACCAGCCATAACCCTTGGGGTTCACGGGCAAGATCGGCGACTGCGACCTGGGCACCGGCCAGGTCGACCTGCTCCCGGCGCAATCCCGCGTTCTCCACGAAACCACCCGCCTTGGTATTTCGCCCATAGACCCAGGCATCCTGGAACGCCCGCAGCTTGAACCAGGCCGTGGCCACCTGGGCGCGCCCACATACTTCGCCGGCCAGCTCTACCGCGACCCGGCTGCGCAGCCCGCGACCCAGCAGCCTGATCGAGGGCTGGGTCATGGCCGGCAGCTCGCCGACCGGTTCCAGCTCCAGGCGCAAACCATCCGCATTGAACGCCTGCCGGAGCTGAGCCGACACCTGCTGCAACAGCGCCTGCGGCGGCGCAGCCGAGGTGACGCAGTCGCTGGCAAACGTCGGGCCGGCTATAGCGGCCCAGCCGATGACCAGGATGCTGCGCAGGAGCTGTCGACAGGCCGTCATATCAACGGCGCAGGTTATTGATGGTTTCGAGAATCTGATCGCTCGCCTGCAGCAAGCGAGCGTTCATTTGGTAGGCGCGCTGCGCCAGCACCAGCCCACTCATCTCGTCGATCAGGTTGACGTTGGACATCTCGACAGAGCCCTGCAGCAGCTCACCCTGACCATCCCGGCCGGGCTCGGCGTAAGTCGCCTCACCGCTCAGCGCGGTCGGTCGGTACAGGCCATCGCTGAGCTTTTGCAGGCTGCCGGCGCTGGCGAACTGCGCCAGCTGGATCTGCCCGATATCGATGATTTCACCGGTCTCGGTGATGGTCCCCTGAACCAGGCCACTCTGCTTGATCACCAGCTTGCTGACATCCGGCGGCACGCGCAGGTCGGAGCTGAGGATCTGGCCGTTGCCCAAGGCCAGTTGCCCATCGGCATCCAGGTGAAAACGTCCCGCACGGGTGTAGGCCAGCTCGCCGGTGGCCAGCGCCACTTCGAAGAAACCGTCGCCCTGGATCGCCAGGTCCAAGGTATTGCCGGTTGCCCGGACGGTGCCCGGGCTGAAAATCTGCACCGGCTCGGAAACCTTGATACCGGCCCCCGCATGCAGCTGCGCATCGACCGCACCCGTTTCGTCGCGCACGGCAACTTCGCGGACCATGTCGTGGAAATTGACCTCGCTGCGCTTGTAGCCAATGGTCTGCATGTTCGCGACATTGTTGGAAATACTGTCGATCCAGGCTTGGTTGGCCGCCAGGCCAGAGCTGGCGATACTCAGTGCATCAATCATGACGATACTTCCCTATCAGTCCTTGCCCAGTTGGTTGATTCCGCTTTCGAGCATGCCGTCATAGGCAGAAAGCGCGCGCTGCATGGTCTCCACATGACGGGTCACTTCCATCATCTTCACCATGTCGTTGCCCAATGCTGCGTTCGAGCGCTCCTGCATGCCTTGATGCAGGACGTAGTCCTTGGCCGGCAGCAGGGGCGAGGCCGAGGTGTAGAGGCCATGGCCCATGGACTGCAGCGCATGCGAATTGCCGACCCGCAGCACACTGATCCGCCCGACTTCCTTGCCATCGACCTGTACGACACCGGCCTCATCCACCTTCAGCGCGCCACCCGCCACATGAATGGGGCCGTCCTCGCCCATCACGGGGTCGCCGAGGTCACTGACCAGATAACCGGCGTAGTCCACCCTGAAGCGCCCATCGCGGGTCAACATCGCCCCATCCCGGGTCTGCAAGGCAAACCAGGCATCCCCGGACAGGGCCAGGTCGGTCACCCGACCGGTGCTCTGCAAGGCTCCGCCCGTTGGGTCGATGTAGGACTGTGCCTGCACCGCCGCCAGCCCCTGGCTCATGGTGTTGCCCGGCAATGCCGGGTCGAACACATTGAACGCCCGGGCGGACTTGTAGCCCATGCTGTTGGCATTGGCGACGTTGTGCGAAACGTCATTAAGGTTGTCGATGTCGCGCTGGATGACACCCGCCAGTTGCATGATCAGATCCGTCATGAAGCCTCCAATGCCGGAAAGCCGGGCAGGTCAATCATCCCGGCCGAGGTGACGCGCGCGTACTGGCCGATCTCGTTGACCGACAACACGGCCATATGCGGCACCGCGCGCCACAGGAAGGCACGCAGTACCCGGCGCAGGGGCGCGGCGCAGAGCAGCACCGGCTGCTTGTTGTCGACCAACTGGCGCTCGGCCTCCTTGGCCACGGCGGCGACGAAGCGCTCCAGTTCCTGGGCAGGCAGCAATGCGCCGGACACACCCTCGCGCTGACGGGTCGAGGACAGCATGTAACCTTCCAGGTGCGGCGCGAGCGTCAGCACATTTAGCTCTCCGCCCTGGTCGATCAAGCGTTCGTACAAGGCGGCGCCGAGGCGCTCGCGGACGCGCTCGGCCAGCTCCTCGGCATTCTTGTTGTTGCGCCCGCTGTCCACCAGCACTTCGAGAATGGTTTCCAGGTCACGCACCGGCACCTGTTCCTTCAATAGCAGCTGCAGTACCCGCTGGATATCCGAATAACTGAGCACCTGCGGCACCAGCTCATCCACCAGGCTGCCCAGCGCCGCACGCTTGCTCTCCACCAGGCGCTCGGTTTCGGCGCGGGTGAGGAACTCTGGCGCATAGCGCTTGGCCAACTCGGAAAGATGGGTGAGTAACACGGTGTCCGGCTCCACCAGGGTGTAACCCGCCGTACGGGCCTGGTTTCGCAGTGCCGGGACTATCCACTGGGCATTGAGCCCATAGGTCGGCTCCTTGGTGACACGCCCCTCCAGGGTCAGCGATGCACCTCCCGGGTTGATCGCCAGTAACTTGTCGAACTCCAGTTCGCCGCTGGCGATCGAGGCGCCGCGGACGTACACCTGATAAATGCCAGTCGGCAGGCTCTTCTCCAGGTGCACATGCAATTGCGGCAAGTTGAAGCCGTAATCACGGGCGAACTGCTTACGTAAGTTGTCGATACGCAGGCTCAAGGTGCTGGTGGCCGTCAGCACCTGGGCCGCCAGATCGGCGCTCAGCCGCAGCTCGAAGGCATCGCTACTGGTTGCGGCGCTGGCTTCCTCACTCTCGCTGCCCTCGGTGGAATCCTTGGCCGTATCGCCCTTCTTTTGCGCAGGGCCCTGGGACTGCAGCCGACGGTAGGAGTACCAGGCAGCACCGGCGAATGCCAGGAACAGCAACAGCAGCGGCAGCACCGGCAGACCGGGAAGCAGCATCAGGAGCAGCGCCACAGCTGCTACCACCATCAGGGTTTTCGGGTAGGCGGACAGTTGGCGCCCCAACTCCGGCCCCAGCCGCGCATCGGTAGCGGCACGGGTGATGATGATACCCGCGGCCACCGCGATGATCAGCGAGGGGATCTGGGTAACGATGCCGTCGCCCACCGTCAGGAGGGTGTAATGGTGCAGCGCATCGCCCCAGCTCATACCTTTTTGCAACAGCCCCACGGAAAGGCCGCCGATGATGTTGATGGCGATGATCACGATACCGGCGATCGCATCGCCTTTGACGAACTTCGATGCACCGTCCATGGCCCCGTAGAAGTTCGATTCGCGCTCCAGCTGACTACGCCGGCGCTTGGCTTCGTCCTGGTCGATCATGCCCATGTTCAGATCGGCGTCGATGCTCATCTGCTTGCCCGGCAGTGAGTCCAGGGTGAAGCGCGCGGCCACTTCCGCGACCCGCTGTGCACCACTGGTGACGACCACGTACTGCACGACCACCAGGATCAGGAATATCACGAAACCGATAATGTAGTTGCCGCCCACCACATGGGTGCCCACCGCGCTTATCACCTTGCCGGCATCGCCATCGGTCAGGATCAGCCGGGTAGCGGCGATGTTCAGCGCCAGACGCATCAGCGTGGTCATCAGCAGCAACGAGGGAAAAGTGGAAAAGCTCAGCGGTTTGTCGGTGTCAAAGGTGACCAGCAGAACCAGCAGCGCGATCGCAAAGTTGGTCAGCAACAGCAGGTCCAGCAACCCGGTGGGAATCGGGGTGAACAACACCAGCAACATGCCGATGACCGCCACCGCCAACAGCAGATCGCTACCTTCGCCAAGGAAACGGGACCATAGCGCTTTCATCCGTTCAACACCTTGTTACCAGGAATTGCAATGATCCAGCGGTAAACGCTGGCCACATCATTTTGCGTGGCATCGGGAATCGCCGAATCGAGGCGCGCCATCGCATACAGGGCACGCGCCAGTGGCGGGCGACGTAGGATGGGAACCGCATGCCGTCGTGCCAATTGGCAGATAAGCCCGGCCAGTGGACCACGGCCCATCGCCAGTACCACGGGGGCGCGCATCAGGTTTGGGCGGTACTGCAGGGCCACGGCGTAGTGCGTTGGGTTGACGATGATCACATCGGCATCCTTCACCTTGCCCAGGGCAGCGGCCTTGCTCAGCAGTTCCTGCTGCACGCTTTTACGCTTGGCACGGACTTCCGGGTCGCCTTCGCGACGCTTGTATTCGTCCTTGAGCTCACGCCGGCTCATGCGCATCTGCCGGGCGAACTCCTTGCGCGAATACCAGATATCGAAGAGCGCGGCGGCGGCCATCACCATCAGAATGGCGAACCCCACCTTGAGCATCAATTGCAGCGCGGCTTGCGGTAGTGACAGCGGCGATGCGCTGGCCAATGCCAGCAGCTCCGGCGCCAGCCCTTGGGCCGCGTAATAAAGCACCAGACCGAACAAGCCACCTTTAACCAGCACCTTCAACACATCGACCAGCAGGCGCCGGGAGAACACCCGCTTCAGTCCGGTAATGGGGTTGAGTTTCTTGAAGTCTGGCTTGAGCAGGGCAGTGGAAAACACCGGACCATTAAAGATCAGGTTGGTCAGCACCGCGACCAGAACCAACGCGCCCACGAGGGGCAGCAATGCATAGAGAATTTCGCGTAGGCTATGGCCACCCTGGGCCATAAAATAGCCCCAGTCCGTTTTGAGTTGCCCCGCATTTCCCAGCCACCAATGGGCATGATCGGCCACTACGCTGGCCAACTGGTAGGCGGTGGCGGAGAGCACCAAAAGAAACGTCAGCACCATCATGAACGTCAACAGTTCCTGGCTGCGCGCCACTTGGCCTTTCTTACGGGCCTCCTCGAGTTTGTAGGGGGTCGCCTCTTCGCTTTTGTCCTGCTGGTCGTTGCTCATGGCGCCCCCAGCGGAAAGGCGCTGAAGCGCAGGGCCTGCTCGAACAGCAACGGAATGCGCTGCACCATCAGCGGCAGCGACAGCAGCAGAACCAGCACACCCAGCCCGAGCTTGACCGGCAGTGCCAGGAAATACACATTCGCCTGTGGCATAGAACGCGCCATCAGGGCAAAAGCCGTATCCGTCAGCCACAGTGCAACTATGACCGGCACCACGATCATGAAGGCCAGAAGAAACTGCTGGGTCATTACCTGCGCCAATGAGACGGACAGTACGGCCAGCGACACGCTGCCCGGCGGGACAACCGTCAGCAGCCCGCTGAATACCCGCAGCAACTCATGGTGCTGATTCAGCACCACGAACAGCATGGCAAACGCCAGTACCAGGAACTCGGCGATGATGCCAGTCACAGTCGCCGTACCCGGATCGAAAACACCGGCCGCATTCAGGCCGATCTGCGTATCGATCAACTTGCCCAACATGTCCAGGGCGGCATGGGCGGCATGGAAACCGAAAGCCATTACGACTCCCAGCAACAGCTCTCCGCCAATGATCGCGGGCGAAATCTGCACAGGCCGATCAGGCAGGGCACTGGCCATGACCACCGCCAATGCCAGGGCCAACAGCATTCTCACGCTCAGCGGAATACGCACAAAAAAAGCGATAGGCGACGCCACCAGTAGCGGGGTCAGCCGCACTGAAACCAGCAGGGTATTGATCACAAAGACCGTCAGCACAGCGCACTTCCTTGTGGATACGATTAAAGCGTGGCGCTTTGCGTAATGGTGGATAGAGCGAATTGCCGCAGGGTGGCGATCATCCAGCCGCCGAAAACCAGCAACATGACCACAGTCACCACCAGCTTGGGGATGAAGGTCAGGGTCATTTCCTGAATCTGCGTGGCAACTTGAATGATGCTGATTAACAAGCCAACGATAAGAATGGCCAGCAAAAGCGGAGCCGCCACCATGGCCGCGGTGAGAAGCGCATCCTTGAGCGCGTACAGCACGAAATCCTGCGTCATTCTCTATCCCCGACTACAGCGACCAAACCAGTCGCCAAGCTATTGCTGCTCCCGACAAGCGCCTGTTGCACCAGCCCCGGTGCCCGTCACTTAAACCAGTTGTGGGCGCGCATGCTATAGAGTTCCCGCACGAACGTGCAATAGAGCTTTCCTGATAATACGTGGCACTTCGCAATCATCGACGAACGGCAGTGCCTAAATGACATCATTCACATGCGATTTGGCTCGTTCCGGCTGCTTATTTTCACCGCGCCAGCCTGATATCGAAGGACCCGAGGTCCGCTGTCGCGATGGGCAGGCGCCATCAACCGGCTGCAAGAAAGCAGCTTCGACCCGCTGGAACGCAAACGCGTAACGGCCCTCGACGCCGAGCTCTGAGCGCCCCCCAGCCAAGCCCGCAACAAAAAAGCCCCGCCTGAGGGATCAGTGCGGGGCTTTGCGTTGTTTGGTGTCCCAGGGCAGGTTCGAACTGCCAACCTTCCCCTTAGGAGGGGGATGCTCTATCCAATTGAGCTACTGAGACGGACCGCGTGCCGCACCAGCAGTGGCGCAGCAGGACGACGGAGCGGCATGTTAACGGCGCCGAGGCATTTTGTCATGCCGTGGCGCCCTGCCGCGGGGTCATCGGCTGAAATTATACCCCGCCCGGTTGCCGCATCGGCAGCAGAGGCCGTGCTTAACCCGCCGCCAGCCGTTCCTGGGCCAGGCTGTCGGCGATGGCCGTGGTGCTGCGCCCTTCCCGTTCGGCGCGCTGGAAGATCTGCTGCAGGGTCTCGCCTATGCCCTCGATATGCGCCTTGAGCGCGGCGGTGCTGCCGCCGGTGCGCTCGTAGCAGATGTCGATGATGCCGCCGGCATTGATCGCGTAGTCAGGCGCATAGAGGCAGCCGCGCCGCTGCAGTTCCTCGGCCAGTTGCGCGTCGGCCAACTGGTTGTTCGCCGCGCCGGCGATCACCGGCGCGCGCAGGGCTTCCAGGGTCTGCAGGTTGATGATGCCGCCCAGGGCGCAGGGGGCGAACACGTCCACCTCCAGGCTGTAGATCGCCTGCGCACCGACCGCGTGGGCACCCAGTTGCTCCACCGCGCGCTGCACGTTGGCCTCGACTATGTCGTGGACCCAGAGTTCGGCGCCGGCCTCCTTGAGCTGGCGCGCCAGGCCGAAGCCGACCTGGCCCAGGCCCTGAATCGCCACTTTCAGCCCTCGCAGATCACTGCGGCCCAGGCGCTGCTGCACCGCCACCTGCAGCCCGATAAACACCCCATAGGCGGTCGCCGGCGAAGGGTCGCCGGTGCGCACGCCGCCGTCGAAACCCTCCCGCGCCGCCGCGCCGCCCACATGGCGGGTACGCTCGGCCATGGTCTGCATTTCCGCCACACCGGTGCCGGAGTCGGCCGCGGTGATGTAGCGCCCACCCAGGCTGTTGACGAAGTCGCCCATGGCCTGGAACAGCGCATCGCTCTTGCCGGTGCGCGGATCGCCGATGATCACCGCCTTGCCGCCGCCCAGGGGCAGGTTGGCCAGGGCCGACTTGTAGGTCATGCCGCGGGACAGGCGCAGCACGTCGCGCAGCGCCTCTTCATCATTGGCATAGGGCCACATGCGGCAGCCACCCAGGGCCGGCCCCAGGCGCGTGTCGTGGATGGCGATAATGGCTTTCAGGCCGGTCTTGGCGTCATGACCAAACACCACCTGTTCGTGCTGGTCGAATTCGACATGGGAAAAGACGGACATAAGGATTCCTCGATCTCTAGTTAGGAAAAATCTGGGGGGGCGCCGCAAGGGCGCCCACGAGCAAAGGCTCTAGGCCGCCGGTTCGAACAGCTGCAGCACCTGCACCTCGCCGCCGTTCATGCGGCTTTTCAGCAACTGCTCGCGCACCTTGACCTGGGCGATGGCGCGATCCTTGATGTGGCCATAGCCACGGATCTGCTCCGGCAACTGGGCGATGGCCACGGCCGTGGGGTAATTGTTGGCAGTGAGCTGAGCCAGCAATTCCTCGAGCGTGCGCTCGTAGTCGGCGATCAGCTGGCGCTCCACCCGGCGCTCGGCGCCATGGCCGAAGGGGTCGAAGACGCTGCCGCGCAGGAACTTGAACTTGGCCAGCAGGGCGAACGCCTTGAGCATCCAGGGCCCGAAGCGACGCTTGCGCGGCTCCTGGCTGCGGGGATCGCGCTTGGCCAGCCAGGACGGCGCCAGGTGAAACTCCAGGTGGTAGTCGCCGCTGAACTGCGCCTGCAGTTGCTTGACGAACTCACCGTCGCTGTACAGCCGCGCCACCTCGTATTCGTCCTTGTAGGCCAGCAGCTTGAAGTAGTAACGCGCCACCGCCTCGCTCAGCGCCGTGCCGCTGTCGGCCCGCCGCACCCGTGCCACCAGGGCGCTGTAACGCGTGGCGTAGGCGGCGTCCTGGTAGGCGGTGAGGAAGGCGACGCGCCACTTGATGATCTCGTCCAGGCTCTCGCACTTGGGCGCCAGGGGTTCGGCCGGCCGGGCCAATAGCTCCACCGCGGACAGGTCGTGGGCGGCGCGACGGCCCCAGCGGAACGCCTGGCGATTGAGCGCCACCGCTACGCCATTGAGCTCGATGGCCTGCTCGATGGCGGCCGCCGAGAGCGGCACCAGCCCAGTCTGGTAGGCATACCCGAGCATAAACAGGTTGGTGGCGATGCTGTCGCCGAGCAGCCGCGTGGCCAGGCGCGTGGCGTCGATGAAGTGGGTCTTGGTCGCGCCTACCGCCTCGCTCAACGCCTGGTGCATGGCCTGGCCGGGAATCTGCGCATCCGGGTTGCGGGTGAACTCGGCGGTGGCCGCTTCATGGCTGTTGACCACCGCATGGGCGATCTGGTCATTCAACTTGGCCAGGGCCTCCTCGCTGGCGGCCACCACCAGGTCGCAACCCAGCAGCAGATCGGTCTCGCCGGCGGCGATACGCACGGCATGGATGTCGTCCTGCTTGGCCGCGATGCGGATATGGGTGATCACCGGGCCGAATTTCTGTGCCAGGCCGGCCTGGTCGAGCACGGTACAGCCCTTGCCTTCCAGGTGCGCGGCCATGCCGAGCAAGGCGCCCAGGGTGGTCACGCCGCTGCCGCCGACACCCGGCACCAGGATGCTGTAGGGCCGCGTCAGCACCGGCTGCCGGGGCTCCGGCAGATTGTCGACCTCGGCCTGGGCCGCGACCGCCTCGGGCTGGCGCAGGCTGCCGCCATGCACGGTGACGAAGCTCGGACAGAAGCCCTCGACGCAGGAGAAGTCCTTGTTGCAGGAGTTCTGGTCGATCTGCCGCTTGCGCCCCGCTTCGGTTTCCAGGGGCAAGACCGACAGGCAGTTGGACTTGACGCTACAGTCACCGCAGCCTTCGCAGACCGCCGGGTTGATAAAGGCGCGCTTCTGCGGGTCGACCAGCTTGCCGCGCTTGCGCCGGCGGCGCTTTTCGGTGGCACAGGTCTGGTCGTAGATGATCACCGACACGCCCTTGAACTCGCGCAACTCACGCTGCACGGCGTCCAGTTCCAGGCGGTGGTGGAAGCTGACGATGGGCGCGAAACCGGCCCGGCTCGGGTACTTGTCCGGCTCGTCGGAGACCAGGGCGATGCGCTTGACCCCCTCGGCGAACACCTGCTGGCTGAGCTGGTCGACCCGCAGTTCACCGTCGATCGGCTGGCCGCCGGTCATGGCCACCGCGTCGTTGTAGAGGATCTTGTAGGTGATATTGACCCCGGCAGCCACGGCGGCGCGCAGGGCCAGGTGACCGGAGTGGAAATAGGTGCCGTCGCCCAGGTTCTGGAACACATGGGGCGTGTCGGTGAACGGCGCCTGGCCGATCCAGGTCGCGCCTTCGCCGCCCATCTGGGTGAAGGTATCGGTGTTGCGGTCCATCCACTGGGTCATGTAGTGGCAACCGATGCCGCCCAGTGCGCGGCTACCCTCGGGCAGTTTGGTCGAGCTGTTGTGCGGGCAACCCGAGCAGAAGTGCGGGGTGCGCTGGGTGCTGTGCTTGGGCGCCGCCAGGGACGCCTCCTTGGCTGCGAGAAAGGCCAGGCGCGAGTCGATCTGGGCGCTGCTGTAGATGGGCGCCAGCCGCCGGGCGATCACCCGGGCGATCATGGCCGGGGTCAGCTCGCTGAGGTTCGGCAGCAGGGAGACGCCCTGCTCGTCGAACTCGCCGACCACCCGTGGTCGCTTGCCCACCGGCCAGTTGTAGAGCTGGCCGGTGAGCTGGTCCTCGATGATGCTGCGTTTTTCCTCGACCACCAGGATTTCGTCCAGGCCTTCGGCGAACTCGTGCACCGAGACCGGCTCCAGGGGCCAGCTCATGCCGATCTTCAGCACCCGTAGGCCGACCTGGGCGCAGAGCGCCTCGTCCATGCCCAGGTCGTCCAGGGCCTGGCGCACGTCCAGGTAAGATTTGCCGGTGGTGATGATGCCCAGGCGCGGCTTGGGCGAATCGATCATCACCTTGTTCAACTGATTGGCCCGGGCGAAGGCCCGCGCCGCATAGATCTTGTAGGTGTTCAGGCGCGCTTCCTGGACCAGGGGCGGATCAGGCCAGCGGATATGCACCCCGCCCTCAGGCAACACGAAGTCATCCGGCAGCCTGAGCTGCACCCGCAGCGGGTCGACCTCGACCACGGCCGAGGAGTCGACGTTCTCGGCTATGGTCTTGAGCGCCACCCAGCAACCGCTGTAGCGCGACAGTTCCCAGCCGATGATCCCGTAGTCGAGAATTTCCTGGATATTCGAGGGGTTGAGCACCGGAATCGACGCGGCGATAAAGGCATGCTCGCTCTGGTGGGCGATGCTCGAGGACTTGCAGCCGTGGTCGTCGCCGGCCAGCAGGAGCACACCACCATGGGGCGAGACGCCCGCCGAGTTGCCGTGCTTGAACACGTCGCCACAGCGATCGACGCCCGGGCCCTTGCCGTACCACATGGCGAACACGCCGTCGTAGCGGGCGCCGGGAAACAGGTTGGTCTGCTGGCTGCCCCAGACCGAGGTGGCGGCCAGCTCTTCGTTGACCCCGGGGCGGAAGTGGATGGCGTGCTGGTTGAGGAAATCCTTGGCCTCCCACAGGGTCTTGTCGAGGTTGCCCAGGGGCGAGCCACGGTAGCCGGAAATGAAGCAGGCGGTGTTCAGGCCGTGGGCCTGGTCGCGTTGCTGCTGCAGCATCGGCAGGCGGGTCAGCGCCTGGGTGCCGGTCAGGTACAGATGCCCGGTTGCCAACCGGTACTTGTAATCCAGGCGGATCTCGGCCAAGGACATGCGGAGCGCTCCTCTTATTCTTGTATATTTTTTATAAGCCTAGTGCGCGAGCGGATGCCGCAAGGCGCAGCCGACTCGAATGACAAGAATATGACTGGGCGGTGCCGGCTTTTTCTTTCTAATTACCG
>DATDTH010000040.1:0-5473 GCA_035290985.1 Pseudomonas sp.
CCTTCGACCAGCGGCTCGATCACCAGGGGCAGGCTCAGGCCCGGGCGCAGGAACGAAAGCTTCACCGACTCGTCGGCGCCATCGCTGCGCGTGGCATCCGCTGAAGGTGTTTCAAGATCCATGCATACCCCCGAGTCGTCAGATAGTGGCGCGCGCTGCGGGACGGCGAGCCCGCTGCGTCGCGCCGAGCAGAAGAACATGGCCCGCGGGGGCTGTCTGCAACCGCATTCCGGGACATGCCGAGTACGCCTGTTCCTGTCCCCAATTCCCGCGACAGACAGCCAGCGGGGCCGGTGCTGAAATGGTGGCGCTTTGGATCGAGTCGACTCTTCGAAGTGGGCCCGCCGGGCCGCGGTCGATTGCAACGGTTCTTCCGAGACAGGGTAAAAACGCGATGCGCCCGAGCATCGACAGGAGCGTTAGGCATGCTAAGTACTAAAACCCAGGGACCGGACAGCGCAGCGCCGGCCCCCCTTCTACCCGGCGCGACCCTGCACGGCGTCTTCAGCGCCAGAGCGCGTCAATTCCCCGAGCGCACGGCCGTCTCCGACGGGTGCCGACTGCTGAGTTATGCACAACTGGACGCGGTTTCGTCGCGGTTGGCGGCCAGGCTGCGCCGCGAGGGCGTGCAAGACGGCATGCTGATCGGCATGTGCGTCGAGCGTGGCGTCGACCTGGTCATCGCCCTGCTCGGCATTCTCAAAGCCGGGGCCGCCTATGTGCCAATCGACCCCCTGTACCCCTGCAAGCGCGTCGAGCATATCGTTCGCGACAGTGGCATCAGCCGGGTCATCTGCTCGCGCGGCGTCGAGAATGTCTCGCCGAGCGCCAGCCTGAGCCTGTTGCGCCTGGACGACCTGTTGGCCGGCGACCAAGACGACGACGCGCCCCTGGCCGCCGACAACGCCAGCGGCCAGGTCGCCGCCACGGCGCCGGCCTATGTCATCTACACGTCCGGCTCGACCGGTGAACCCAAGGGCGTGCTGGTTGCCCATGGCAACGTGCTTCGGTTGCTGGAAAGCACCCAGCCGCTCTACGCCTTCGACCACACCGATGTCTGGTCGATGTTCCACTCCATCGGCTTCGATTTCTCGGTCTGGGAAATCTGGGGCGCCCTGGCCTATGGCGGCCATGTCGCGGTGGTGCCCTATGCAGTGTCTCGCTCACCGGAGGCCTTCCACGGCTGGCTGGCCGCCCAGGGCGTGACCGTGCTGAGCCAGACCCCTTCGGCGTTCCGCGGCCTCGACGAGGCCGACCGCCAGGCGAAAACCGCGCTAGCCCTGCGCTACCTGGTCTTCGGCGGCGAGGCCCTGCCGGCCACGCTGCTGCGGCACTGGGTCGAACGCCATGGCGATGCGCAACCCGCGCTCATCAACATGTACGGCATCACCGAGGGCACGGTTCACACCACCTACAAGCGGGTGACCGGCGCCGACCTGGAAACCTCGGCCATGGTCTCGATCGGCACGCCACTCCAGGGCACCCGCCTGCACCTGCTGGATGCGAACCGCCATGCGGTGGCGGACGGGGAAGCGGGCGAGCTCTACATCGAAGGCCCTGGCGTGGCCTGCGGCTACCTGAACCGCCCCGAACTGAGTGCCGAACGTTTCGTCGTGCTGCCCGGCAATTCGGCGCGCGCCTATAAAACCGGCGACCTGATGCTGCTCGGCGAGGATGGCGAATACCGCTATGTCGGGCGCAGCGACGACCAGTTGAAGATCCGCGGTTTCCGGATCGAGCCGGGCGAAATCGAAGCCTGCCTGCTGTCCAGCGCCGCCCTTTCGGCCTGCCATGTCGGCGCCCACGACTATGGCCAAGGCGACTGGCGCCTGATCGCCTATGTGGTGCCCAGCCAGGGGCCGAGCGCCTGGAATGACCAGCTGCGCGCGCAACTGGCCAGCAAGGCGACCCAGAACCTGCCCGACTACATGCGCCCTTCGACCTATATCGCCCTGGCGGCATTGCCCCTCACGGCCCACGGCAAGATCGACAAGCGCGAACTGCCTTCACCCACCTCGGTCACTGCCGCGGCGGAACAGCCGCAGACCGCGCTGTGCCCGGAAGAGCGCCAGGTCCTGAAGGTCTGGGGCGATGAGCTGGGCCTGACGGGCATAGGCCTGCACGACGATTTCTTCGACTTCGGCGGCACCTCGCTGACCCTGATCCACTCGCTGGCCAAACTCAAAGCGCACTACGGGATCAGCCTGAACCCGGGCGTTCTCGCCGAAGGCGCGACGGCCAAGGTGCTGGCCGACAACATCCGACACCTGCTGGCTCAAGCCCACTAATCGAGAGGAAAAGCACATGACCGAGGTCACTGTTAAGAAATTCGCCTTGACGCAAGCAGAGCGGGAGTCGTTCGAGAAGAACGGCTTCATCGGCCCCTTCACGGCCTACACCCCGGAAGAAATGCAGCAAGCCTGGAAGCGCGCACGCCTGCGCCTGCTCGACCGCAGCGCCGCGGCCTACCAGGATCTCGACGCCGTCTCGGGCGCCACCAATATCGCCAACTATGACCGCCACCTGGACGATGACTTTCTCGCCGAGCATATCTGCCGGGCCGAGGTCTGCGACCGCGTGGCCAGCATTCTCGGCCCCAACGTCCTGTGCTGGCGGACCGAGTTTTTCCCGAAATACCCGGGCGATGAAGGCACCGACTGGCACCAGGCCGACACCTTCGCCAATGCGTCGGGCATTCCGCAGATCATCTGGCCCGAGAACGAGGAATTCGGCGGCACCATCACCGTCTGGACCGCCTTCACCGACGCCACCATCGCCAATGGCTGCCTGCAGTTCATTCCGGGCACGCAGAACAGCATGAATTACGACGAGACCAAGCGGATGAGCTACGACCCCTCCACGGCCAACGCCGTCGAGAAGGAAGGGGTTCGCCGTGGTTTCTTCGGCTACGACTACCGCCAGCTGCAGATCGACGAAAACTGGAAACCCGACGAAGCCAGCGCCGTGGCGATGGAAATGAAGGCCGGCCAGTTCATTATTTTCTGGTCGACCCTGATGCACGCGTCCCATCCCCACAGCGGCGAAACCCAGGACATGCGCATGGGCTTCGCCTCCCGCTATGTGCCGTCGTTCGTGAAGATTTACCCGGAGACCGAGCACATCGAAGAGTACGGCGGCAAGATCAGCCTGGAAAACTACGGCGCGGTGCAGGTGGTCGGCGATTCGACTCCCGAGTACAACCGCCTCGTCACCCAGACCACCCGCGGGAAAAAATTCGCCAAGGCTTGAACCTGGCAGCGCCCTGCATGGGCGGGCGCAGCAACCTGCATCCAAGGAGTTTCATGTTCATGTCCAGCGACGCCGGTTTGACTGACCCGTACGACCCAGTGCGTCTGTGCGAGACGGTGAGCATGCTTCGGCATCTCGCCGTCAACCTGCCCGCCCCCTTTCGCCTGTGCCTGCTGGCTCCCACCGAGCCAGGCGCGGCGGTCGCCTCCGCCGAAAGCCGGCAAGCCACCCAGCGGGCCATAAGCGCTGCCTTGGCCCGCATCGGCGTCGACGCGGTGCGTTTCCTGCACAATGGCGAAACGCAGCTGTCGTCCTTCGAGATGTTTATCAGCAAGAAGATTTGCGCATCCCTCGATTTTGCCTATGACCGGTTCGACTCAGTCGAACGGCTCGAGTGCTTCGAGCAGTTTTTACAAGGTTTCGATTTCAGCGGTGCGCTGCCGCAGATCGAGACCCAAGTCCTGAAGACCTGGGACGGTACGCCGTTGACGGTCTACGCCAGCACGGGCCGGCATCTGCCCGCGGTGGTGCTGGTACTGCCCTGCGGCATGCCCTTCGACCTGTGCCGTGACTGGTTCGTCGCCCTCAGCGCGCATTATTTCGTACTGACCTGGGAAACCCGCGGCCTGTTCGGCGAGTGCGCCGCCTTCGACCAGATAGCCCTCGACACCCCTGCCCAAGTCGGCGACCTGATCGCGGTCATGCGGGCGTTCGAGGTCGACGACGCCCATTGGATGGGCATTTGCGGCGGGGCGGTGATCGCGCTCTGCGCCGCGGCCGCACACGGCGAACGGGTACGCTCGCTGAGCCTGTGGCATGGCGACTACAACCTGGGAGACAACGACTTGCGGACCCGCCACCAGCAGAATTTCCAATGGCTGATGGAGACCGCGGCCCAGGACCGGGCGGAAGCCAGGGACTTGCAGGCCATGTTCATCGATCAGGCGACCCTGGCCACGACGCCCGAGGCGATCGCCCATGTCGCCCTGCTCCCCTACGTCAATCCGGAGCTGTTCTATCGCTACGCCCGGGTCAACGACGCGCTGAACAACACCGAACTGCTGCCGCTGCTGCAGCGGATCGGCGTGCCGACCCTGGTGGTCGCCGGCGACAATGACCAGACCACCCATATCGGCGGCTCCCGGCTGATCGCCCAAAGCATCCCCGGGGCGCGGCTGCATATCGAGCAGGGCGGTAGCCACCTGGCGTTCTTCGAAAGCCCGGCACCTTCAAGAGCCACCGCGCGGGCATTTATCGACGCGCCCCTCGAGCACGCGTAGCCCATCCCCCTCGTCAAGATCGTAGATAGCGTCTTGTGGGTCAGCGAGCAAGGCTCATTTTCCGCAAAAATGTAGGCTGGCGTAGAGCCGTTTTATTGGCGAAACCCAGCGCAAGCCATGATGGGTTTCGCCAGACAGCAGCTCTTCCCAGCCTACCAGAGCAGGCACGTGCGCTTTTCGTAGCCCAGATAAGCCTTGGCGCAATCCGGGGGCAGCGGGTTTCGACGAAGCGCTGCGGTGCGCTGAGCGTAGCGACGCCCGGCGCACCCTACGGTGCCCCGTATACCCTGACCTACAGCCACATTGGACGCTCTCTGGTGTACTGCCTTCGGCGAGTACAGCCTCTCTGGACAGCCCGCTTTTCGTAGCCCAGATAAGCCTTGGCGCAATCCGGGGCAGCGGGTCTCGCCGAAGCGCTGCGGTGCGCTGAGCGTAGCGACGCCCGGCGCACCCTACGGAATCCCGTGTACCCTGACCTACAGCCGCATTGGACGCTCTCTGTTCAGACGGCATCGACCTGGGGCGTGCCGATTGGCGACATCAAGGGCACCGGCGCTTCGGCCTCATCCCTGACCAGGCTGTCCAGCCGGCGCATCGGCCTGTAGAGCCGCATGCACAGGCACAGCACGCCGAGGGCCGCACCGCTGACCACGAACAGCAACCCCACGCCACGGCCCTTGCCGACGCCCAGCGTCAGCCCGCCGCTTTCAGCTTTTGGCGGCATCCGGGAAACGCTTCCGCCTATAAAAAATCGAGTGGATCAACGAACCGATCGCCTGCTGGCGAATATAAAAAAGGGCTCTGTGCCTGTTAACGGTTGAAAGACCTGGAAGCCCCGTCGTTGCTAGGGCCACGAAAATGCTAGAAGTCAGCAATTACGGGGCTTCCAGCACCTTCTTGCAAAGTGCCAACCCATAATTGGTACATAGCCTAAAAAAGGGGCC
>DATDTH010000041.1:0-3746 GCA_035290985.1 Pseudomonas sp.
GACCGCCCGCGCCACCGTCCAGCCGGACCTGGATCAGCTCCACCGGGAAGTTCTGGGCCACTTCCAGGCGTACCCGGGCACCCGCCGCACCGACCGAACCGTCGCCGCCATTCTGGCCATCATGGCCCCGACTGGCCCGCCCCCAGAGGCAGCCGGCCGCTTCGCCGGAACCCCCGCCCAGGCCGCTATAGCCCGGAGCGCCCTTGCCGCCACGAGCATCCAGGCTCAGGTCGCCGGCCAGGGTCAGGTTTTCCAGGCGCAGGCTCAGGCTGCGCCCGGCGCTCGGCGGCGTCAGTTCGGTCCCCGGCGCGCCGCGGGCGCTGAGGTGGCTGCCGGCTTCGATCCGCCCACCGGCCACTTCCAGGCGAAACGCCTGCTCGCTCGGCGCGATGCCGATATGCGCATCCCGCCCGAGCACCAGCTCGGCGACGCGAATTTCATTGAGGTTGGCCGGAATCAGCAAGGTGCCATGTTCGGCGATTTCCAGGCGATCCAGCAGCAAGGTGCTGGTAGTGGCCGGCAACCGCAGCAGGGTATTGGCTTCGACCTTCAATTGCGCATCGGCCAGCACCAGGGGGCTGCACAGCGCGGCCAGCAGAACACAGAAATTACGCATGGGAAGCCTCCTTGGCAGTCGGTTGCGGCAGGGTCGACAGGTGGAATATGCCGAACAGGAGTATCTGCAGGCTGTCCAGCCCGGGATGGGCACGGCCCTTCAGGCGAGCCTTGAACAGCAGTAGTTCGATCAGGTGGATCGAGCCGATCAAACCGCCCGCCAACCACAGCCCCTGGGCAAAGGGTGGCGCGAACGGCTCGAGTAGATTGACCAGCACCGCCAACCAGAACAGCAGGACCAGCCCCTTGCCCAGCCCGAGAAACACCTTCATGCCACCCTCCTGATGAATTGTTGTTTTGCCGCACCTTACCTGCTTAGAGCGGCCGCAGGCCAGCGCCCCAGGGAAAAGGCACCGGCCACCGTCAATACCCAGGGCCGGATAGCAATTTTCAGTACCCCACGGATGAACCTGCGCGCTAATCTTCGCAGCCCTGATCGAGGATTTTCGATGACTGACGGTTTTTCCACCCGCACGCCGCAGCAAGCCCTGGCCGCCCTGCTCGACCGCTACGCCCCCCAACGCCTGCTGCTGGTCGGCGCCAGCGGATTGCCGGCGGTGACGGCCTTCCAGGCCGCGCACCCCGAGCACCAGTCGGCCCAGGCCGCCCCCGGCCCGCTGCCGGCCGAACTGGCCGCCCAGCGTTTCGACCTGGCCCTGGTGGTCGATTGCCTGGAGCACCTGCCGAAAAAAACCGGCCTGGAGCTGCTCGGCGGCATCCGCAACCTCAACGCCAGCCGTATCGCCGTGCTGGTCGACCTCGAGGCCTGCGCCTGGCAGGAGACCGATTTCTTCGCCCTGGCCCTGCAGGCCAGCGAGCGCTTCCAGCGTGGCGAACAGAGCCTCAGCCTGTTCACCTACGACCTGCTCGACTACAAACAGGTGCCTGACTGGCTGAACGCCAAGTTCTGGGCCAACCCGGAAAATTTCGGCAAGTACTGGTGGTAGGCCCATGAATTCGCATCCCGAACTGCGCTGCCCCTGCGGCAGCGGCGAAGCGCTGGCCACCTGCTGCGACCGTTACCACGCCGGCAGTCCGGCTCCCAGCGCCGAAGCCCTGATGCGCTCGCGCTACAGCGCCTACGCACTGGGCCTGGTCGACTACCTGATCAGCACCACCCTGCCCGCCCAGCAGGCGGAGCTGGAGCGGGACGCCATCGCGGCCTGGAGCGCCCAGAGCACCTGGCTCGGCCTGGAGGTCGAGCGCGTCGAGCCCTGGGCCGGCCAGCCCGAGCATGCCCACGTCAGCTTCACCGTGCGCTGGCACGACGGCGTCAGCGAGCAGGTTCATCGGGAACGCTCGGCCTTCGTCAAACCGGGGGAACGCTGGTATTTCATCGACCCGACCGCGCCGCTGAAGGCCGGCCGCAACGACCCCTGCCCCTGCGCCAGCGGGCAAAAATTCAAGAAGTGTTGCGCCGGTTTTATTTAAGCGCAGGCCGATTGACCGTGGCTACGCGCTGGGGCCCACGGTGCGCGCCGCGCACCCTACAAGGGCGCGCGGCGGTTTATTGCAGCTTGAGGTGCGAGGTGTCCGGCGGCGGGCCTGCCGGTTTGGCCTTGATCTCGCCCATGTCGCTACCGACCGGGGCCAGGCTGAACTGCGACAAGTCGACCGCCGGCGCCTGCGGCTCCGGCCGGGCATCCTGCAAATCGACCCCCACCGGGGCGATGCCGAAGTCCGGCGCATCGACGCCGACGAAGGCCGCCATGTATTCATCCCGGGGTATCACCTTCAGGCGAGCGCTCGGCGCCAACGGCACCTCGCCCGGAGCCGAGACCGGGACCGGCTCCACATGACCAGACCAGACCGGCCCGGCCTCGGGGGCGGGCGCCAGTTCGATCTCCTCGATTTCAGGCGACTCGTCGAGTTCCACCACGTCCACCCGAGCGCCGGCGCGCTCCAGGGTCGCACGGTACTTTTCCGCACCGGCGGCATCCAGATTGCTCTTGATCACGATACGCCGCCCGGAAAACAACTGGGCGATCCGTGCGGCATCCGCCTGAAACAGCTTGGCCAGATTGGCCTGCACCAGCGCCAACTCGGCACCGGGCAGCACCTGGCCGGAAAAGGCGATCTCGTAGCGACTCATGGTCACACTCCTGTCCGAATCATGGCCCAGTATGGCGCAGGTTTTTCCGGCATTCAGCAGAAACTGGCGATAAATCCCCTGTCTGCGACTGTGTTCATAAGGCAAAGGCCTGTCCAGAAAGCTCCATGACCCATTCGCGGGCAGTTCCTGGTTGCAGCCGAGCACTTGCTTGTTACACTGGGTCGTCAAGCGGAGTTATTGAAATGCTTTATCAGGCGCAAATGACAAGAATTCTCAGCCTATTGTTGTGTTTTGGCCTGCTTTCAGGCCTCACAGGATGCTCCAGCTGGATCACCGGGGACTTCAAGGACCCCAAGGTCCAGTTGATCAGGGTGGAAGTGATCAAAGCCAAGCTGATCGAGCAGAAGTTCGTCCTGCATTTTCGCATCGACAACCCGAATGCCATGAGCCTGCCGGTGCGCGGTCTGGAATACAGTGTGTACCTGAACGAAGTGAAGCTGGCCGAAGGTGAATCCGACTCCTGGTTCAGCGTGCCCGGCCACGGCCATCAAACGTTCAAGGTACCGGTGCGCACCAACCTCTGGCGACACGCGCGGCGCATCGTCAAGGCGCTGGAGAGACCCGACGAGCCGATTCGCTATAGCCTGAGCGGTGAAGTGAAAACCGGCCTGATGTTCGGACGCAACGTGCATGTGGCGCGAAATGGCGAGATAATTCCCGGCGATCATATTCCGGAGTAGTACCCCCATGAGCCAAGAACCCCACGTCCACGGTCCCGACTGCAACCATGACCACGGGCACGATCAGCATCAGGGCCATGTGCATGGCCCCGACTGCGGCCACAGCCAGGAACCGGTGCGCAACGCCCTGAAGGACGTCGGCCGCAACGACCCCTGCCCCTGTGGCAGCGCGAAGAAATTCAAGAAATGCCACGGCGCCTGATCGCCCGTTAAGCCTGCGGGCGCGGAGGATAGCGCCCCGCTTGCGCGCCCTTCGCCCCCTGCCTGACACTTCAACTCCCGGCCCTGGCCAGGAGCTCGCGATGCGTTGCCGGGTGCCCGAGCGCCGCACGCCTTCC
>DATDTH010000042.1:0-6731 GCA_035290985.1 Pseudomonas sp.
GGCCGCAGTGTACCGGGTTAGACGCACAGGGCGAACCTCTCGCCCGCGTTTCAGCCGATCGCCCGCAGCTGTTCGGCGAAGCGTTCGGCCAGCCAGCGCGCGGCCGGCCCCGGGGGCTCGTCGCGGCGCCAGACCAGTTCCACCACCAGGGGCGGCGGGGTCCAGTCGCTGTCCAGCTCCACCAGCTGGTTGCGGTAGGTCGGGTACTGCGCCACATGCCGCGGCAGCCAGGCCCAGCCCAGGTCGCGCATCAGCAGCTCGGCCATCAGGTAGAAGCTGTCGGCCCGCCAGACCTGGGGACTGATCTGCTCGCCGCCGGGGTAGTCGCTCTGCTGCGGCGCGATCACCAACTGCCGGTGCTGGGCCAGCTCCCGGCGGCTCACCCGACCCTGGCGGGCCAGGGGATGGCCGGCGCCGCAGACGGTGACCATGGCCACGCTGCCCAGGCCGCGACGCTCCAGGGCCTCGGGCATACCCTCGTGGTGAAACAGCAGACCCAGGTCGGCGCGCCGCTCCAGCAGCTTGCGCGCCACGTCGCCCTGGGCACCGCTGGCCATCTGCACCTCCAGGCGCGGAAAGCGCTGGGCCAGCGCCACCAGGCTGTCGAGCACCGGCTGATAGGGCATGGCCTCATCTTGGGCCAGGCGCAGGCTGGCCTCCTCGCCCCGCGCCAGCACGAGCGCGCGGCCCTCCAGGCGTTCGCACTGGCGCAGCACCTCCCGCGCCTCTTCCAGCAGGGCCGTACCGGCCTCGGTCAAGCGCGGCGCACGCCCGCTGCTGCGCTCGAACAGCCGCACGCCCAGATCGGCCTCCAGCAGGGCGATGGCAGTGCTCACCGCCGACTGCACACGCTTGAGCTGGCGGGCCGCCGCCGAGAAGGACTGCTGCTCGGCCACGCTGACGAACAGGCGAATCTGCTCCAGGTTCCACTGCACAACCTATCTCCTATCAACCTATCTCATATATAGATAGCTAATCACTTTACCCCATCTGCCCGCGCCTTAGAATCCACCCAGCATTCACAGGAGCACAGCCCATGTCCGGTTATCTCTACCTCGGTATCGCCATTGCCGCCGAAGTGGTCGCCACCACCTCGATGAAAGCCATAGACGGCTTCAGCAAACCCTTGCCGCTGCTGCTGGTAATCGGTGGCTACGCCATCGCCTTCTGGATGCTGACCCTGGTGGTGCGCAGCATCCCGGTGGGCGTCGCCTATGCCGTCTGGGCCGGCCTGGGCATAGTCCTGGTGAGCATCGCCGCGGCCATTATCTACGGCCAGAAACTCGACCTGCCGGCCATGCTCGGCATGGGCTTGATAGTCGCCGGGGTGGTGGTGATCCAGCTGTTCTCGGCCAGCACCGGGCATTGAAAGGGAACAGCTACAAGCTGCAAGCTGCAAGCTGCAAGCTGCAAGCTGCAAGTAAAGGCAAAGTGGCAGAGGCTTCTGCTTGGGCTTGCAGCTGCTCTTCCCCGCTTGCAGCTTGAAGCTGCTCTTGCGCTTATACTGCCCACCCGTTTCCGATCAAGGCGGCTTTGTTTATGCCCCATCCCCTCTCCACCGACGTGCTGATAGTCGGCGGCGGCATCGCCGGTCTCTGGCTCAATGCCCGCCTGCGCCGCCAAGGTTTCGCCACCCTGCTGGTGGAGAATGCCCAGCTGGGCGGCGGGCAGAGCCTCAAGTCCCAGGGGATCATCCATGGCGGCGCCAAGTACGCCCTGCACGGCGCGCTGACCGGCGCCTCCGAGGCCATAGCCGCCATGCCCAAGCGCTGGCGCGAGGCCCTGGCCGGCAGCGGCGAGCTGGACCTGGCCGGTGTGCGCCAACTCTCGGACGCCCATTACCTCTGGTCGCCAGGCACCCTGGCCGGCAACCTGACCAGCTTCTTCGCCAGCAAGGCGGTGCGCACCCGGGTCGACCCGGTCAAGGGCGCCGACCTGCCGCCGGCCCTGCAGCACCCGCGTTTCAAGGGCAAGGTCTACCGCCTCGACGAGCTGGTACTCGATGTGCCGAGCCTGATCCAGCGCCTGGCCGAACTGGCCGGCGACAGCCTGCTCGCCGGCCAGCGCCTCGAGGCGCTGCGCGAAGGCGGCGAACTGCTCGGCCTGCGCGTCGACGGCCGCGAAGTCCGCGCCCAGCGCATCGTGCTCAGCGCCGGCGCCGGCAATGCCCAGCTGCTCGCCGACCTGGGCATCGCCCAACCGGCGATGCAACGCCGGCCGCTGCACATGGTGCTGGTCAAGGGCCCGAGCCTCAAACCCCTGTATGCCCATTGCCTGGGGGGCGGACCCAAGCCCCGGGTCACGGTCACCAGCCATCCGGCGGCCGACGGCCAGTGGGTCTGGTACCTGGGCGGCGACCTGGCCGAGGCGGACGGCGTGGCCCGCGACGAGGCGGCGCAGATCCGTGCGGCGCAGAAAGAACTGGCCGGCCTACTGCCCTGGATCGACCTGTCAGATGCCCAGTGGGCGACCCTGCGGGTGGACCGCGCCGAGCCGGCGCAGTCGGGCCTGGTGCGTCCGGACAATGCCTTCCTCAGCGACCAGCAGCGCCTGCTGGTCGGCTGGCCGACCAAGCTGGCCCTGGCGCCGGACTTCGCCGACCGCGTGCTGGCGGCCCTGGCTCGCGACGGCATCCAGCCGGGCGCGCACCCGGCGTTGCCCGAACTGCCGCGCCCGGCCTTGGCCCGACCGGTGTGGGAGACCCTGCTGCCATGAGCCTGCCGAACAATAGCCTGCACGGCCTGCACCGACCCCTGGGCGACACCGGGCTCAGGGTCTCGCCCCTGGGCCTGGGCACGGTCAAGCTGGGTCGCGACCAGGGGGTCAAGTACCCCAACGGTTTTCGCATTCCCGACGACCAGGCCGCCCGCCAGTTGCTCGACCTGGCCCGCGACCTGGGAATCAACCTGCTCGACACCGCCCCGGCCTATGGCCGCAGCGAGGAACGCCTCGGCCCGCTGCTGCGTGGCCAGCGCCAGGAATGGGTAATCGTCAGCAAGGTCGGCGAGGAGTTCGACGGAGACCAGTCGCGCCATGACTTCAGCGCTGCCCACACGCGCTTTTCCGTGGAGCGCAGCCTCAAGCGCCTGGAAACCGACTGCATCGACCTGGTGCTGGTGCATTCCGACGGTCACGACCTGGCCGTGCTGCGCGACTGCGAGGTGTACGCCACCCTGGAAGCCCTGAAGCGCGAGGGCAAGCTGCGCGGCTTCGGCTTCTCCGGCAAGACGGTCGAGGGCGGCCTGCTGGCCCTGGAGCGTGGCGACTGCGCCATGGTCACCTACAACCTCGCGGAACAGGCCGAGCGCCCGGTGCTGGACCGCGCCGCGCTCCTGGGCAAGGGCATCCTGATCAAGAAGGCCCTGGCCAGCGGTCATGCCTGCCTGGCGCCCGGGGTCGACCCGGTGCGGGCCAGTTTCGAGCTGATCTTCGCTCATCCCGGCGTAACCGGTGCTATCGTCGGAACCATAGATCCGCTGCACCTGTCCCATAATGTCACGACCGCCGCCGCGGTCCTCCACGCCATACCCTGATGCCGCTTCGCGGCCACTTCCGAGAAAGGAGCCGCCATGCCGCGCATTCTCGTCCGCAAGGACCCCGGCGTTTTCAAGACCCTGCCATTGCGGGTCGAGGCCGGGCCCGATGGGCTGACCTACCAGGGCCTGGGCATGCCGCTGAATTTCAGCCAAATGCTCGAGCGCCGGCGCCCGCTGAGCATCGCCGACAGCAGTTGTTTCAGCCAGGAACTGGCCAACCTCGGGGTCTCGGTGCGCCTGACCCTCAACTGGCAAGGCCGCGACTATTGGGTGCTGGTACGCCAGCGCCGCCAGGACCGGGGCGACGTGGTGCTCAAGCTGATTTCCGGCTACGTGCCGGCCCACGAACTGAAGATGCCGCTGCTCGCCGCGATCCAGGAAGTGGCCGAGGAATGCCTGCTGGAAACCCCCGAGGGCTGGCTCGGCGGACGCTTCGGCGACACCTGGCTGCCGACCCCCTACCAGGCCAGCCTGCATTAC
The DNA here is from genome assembly GCA_035290985.1 of Pseudomonas sp. GTDB lineage: Bacteria > Pseudomonadota > Gammaproteobacteria > Pseudomonadales > Pseudomonadaceae > Aquipseudomonas. Next base: position 4,017 of record DATDTH010000042.1, read on the forward strand.
CGCGAAGCGGTGAATTTCGGCCTGAGCCCCTTATCCGGCGCGGCGCGGCCGGTGCGCTGCGGTGCCATGCCGCTGCTGGAGCGCCCACGGGCCTATGTGCACCTGCCCACCGCCTCGCTGCAACTGGTCTACGACCTGCGCCTGGAGCTGCCCAAGGAGGCCCGGCTGCTGAGCCTGTTCCACGTCGACGAGCGCCTGGAAGAAACCCGGTTGATCGCGCGCCTGGACCGCCGCCGGCCGGACCTCTACCTCATGCCCCTGGACCAGGGGCGCCCCTGCGCCGCCCTCTTCACCCTCAAGCAGGGCTGCCTCGAGCCGGCCAGCACCCGCGGCCTGTGGCTGGCGGAAAGCTTCGCGCCCCAGGACGGCTGGCTGGTGCATGACGAGCGGATCAGCTGGAAGGCCTGGCTGCTCCAGCAGCAGCTCGAACGTCCGCCGGAGCCGGCCATGCGCGACCTCAAGCGCCTGACCGACAAGGCCAAGCGGCTACTTAAGCTCGCTTGAACTCTTGCCCAGCAGGCGCCGGGCGACTATCAGCAACTGGATCTGCTGGGTGCCCTCGAAGATGTCGAGAATTTTCGAGTCCCGCGCCCACTTCTCCAGCAGTTCGTCCTCGCCATAGCCCGCGGCGCCGACCAGGGCCACGCAACTGAGCGTCACCTCGTTGGCCACCCGCCCGGCCTTGGCCTTGGCGATGGAGGCCTCCTTGGAGTTGGGCTGTTTGTTGTCGGCCATCCACGCCGCCTTCAGGGTCAGCAGGCGCGCGGCCTCCCATTCGGCCTCCAGGCGATAGAGCGTGGCCTCGGCATGGCTGACCGCCAACAGCGGCTTGTCGTAGCCGAAGCGGCAGACGCCCTGGAGCAGCTCGCGGGTACGGTCCAGGGCCGCCTTGGCCAGGCCGACCGCCATGGCGGCGACCAGCGGCCGGGTGTTATCGAAGGTTTCCATCACCCCGGCAAAGCCCTTCTGCAGGTCGATCTCCGGGCTGCCGAGCAGGTTGCGCGCCGGTACTCGGCAATCGCTGAAACTGATGGAGGCGGTGTCCGACGCCTTGATCCCGAGCTTCTTCTCCAGGCGGGTGACCGTCATGCCCGGGGTGCCGTGCTCGACCACGAAGGACTTGATCGCCGCGCGGCCCAGGTTCTTGTCCAGGCTGGCCCAGACCACCACCGCAGCGGCCCGCTCGCCGGAGGTGACAAAGATTTTCTCGCCATTGAGCACGTAATCGTCGCCCTGGCGGATAGCCGTGGTGCGGATCGCCGCCGAGTCCGAGCCGCAGCCCGGTTCGGTAATGGCCATGGCCGCCCAGGTGCCGCCAAAACGCTGCAGCTGTTCGTCATCGGCCACCGCGGCAATCGCGGCATTGCCCAGGCCCTGGCGCGGCATGGCCAGCAGCAGGCCGACATCGCCCCAACACAGTTCCATCACCCCCAGGCAGGCGGACAGGTTACCGCCGTTGCGGATCCCGCCTTCCACGGCCGGCATGCCGCGCTTGCTCGCCGAGGTGGCGCCTATGGCTTCCGGCGAGCCGGCGTTCATCCCGTCCAGCAGGGCGGCCAGCAGGTCCAGCTCCTTGGGGTAGGCGTGTTCGGCCTTGTCGTACTTGCGCGAGATCGGCCGGAAATAATGGGCGGCCACCTGATGGGCCTGGTTGACCAGGCCGCGGAATTTCTTCGGAGTTTCCAAATTCATGCTGTGGGTTCCTTGGGGAGCGCGCAGGCGCGTCCGGGCTGAGGTTAGAGCTGCAGGCCGCCGGCCATTAGCGTCACGGCGCGCAGGTCGCGGTACCAGCGCTCGACCGGGTGCTCCTGGGTGAAGCCATGCCCGCCCAGCAGCTGCACCGCGTCGGTGCCGATCTTCATCGCCTTTTCCCCGCACAGCAGCCGCGCCAGGTAGGCCTCGCGCTGAAAGGGCAGGCCCTGTTCGGCCCGGGCACAGGCGCGCCAGACCAGCAGGCGCATGGCATCCAGCTCGACCGCCATGTCCGCGACCATGAACGCCACGCCCTGGCGGTGGCTGATCGGTTCGCCGAAGGCGATGCGCTCGTTGCAGTAGGCGATGCCATAGTCCAGCGCCGCCTGCCCCGTGCCGACGGCCAGGGCGCACCAGGCCAGGCCGGCGTGGTCGAGAAAGGCCCGGTAATCAAAGTGTTCGGCGGCCAGCCGGCAGTCGGCCGCGACCTTGACGTTCTTCAGGCGGATCCGCGCCGTGGCCGCCGCCCTAAGGCCCATGGCCGGCTCGGGCTCGCGCGTCACCCCCTTGGCCCCGGCCTCCACCAGGAACAGCGCCGGGCCCTGGCGGGTCTGGGCCGCGACTATCAGCTGGCTGGCCTCCTGCCCGCGCAGCACCAGGCATTTTTCCCCCGTCAGGTGGTAATGACCGCCACGGCGGCTGGCCTTGGTGCTCAGCTGGCAAGGGTCGAACAGCGGCCGGGCTTCATTGACCGCGATGGCGATCAGCGGCGCCTCCTCCTCAGCGACGAAGGCCGGCAGCCAGCGCGCCTGCTGTTCGGCCGAGGCCCAGCGGCGGATGCAGTTGGCCGCCGACAGCGGCACCAGCAATGCGGCGGCCAGGGACAGGTCGCCCTGGGCCAGGGCTTCGGCGATCAGGGCGTTGCTGACCGTGGTGCGGTCGCTGGCCATGCCGCCCTGGGCCTCGCTCACGCCGTAATGGGTCAACCCCAGGGCCTGGGCCTGGTTGAGCACGGCGGCGGGG
>DATDTH010000043.1:0-7351 GCA_035290985.1 Pseudomonas sp.
AAATGGGGGGGCGGCGCCAGGTAGGCTATTGAAAAACTACCTGCGTTGCCCCTCTTTAGGAAAAATATGGGGGCGTTAAAAACAGGCCGGGGCGCGGCGTCTCGGACGAACGAAGTGAGAACGTCTGCAAGACGGCCCGAAGGGGGAGCGGAGCGAGTAATGCTCATTTACACCTCGTAAACTCCGCATCCTCGCCTGTTTTTGTCGGGGGCGCCTAGCCTTGTCTCGGCTGCCTCTCCTACGTTTTTAAACGGCCTGTTAGAGCCTGCGGTTAGGGCCAGCCAGGACCGCCAGCAAGATTGGGCACGGGGCGCGGCTCAGGACGAGCAGCTGATTTCCAGGTGCTTGCCCCAGGTCGGCGGGCGTTCGGCGTAGCGTTGCATGCCGGGCTGCTCGTCGAAGGGGCGGCTGAGCACGGCATGCAGCTGACGCACCTCGGCGTAGTCGCCCTGTTCGGCCGCCGCAATGGCTTGCTGGGCCAGGTAGTTGCGCAGGATGTACTTCGGGTTGACCCCGTGCATCCGGCTGCGCCGCGCATCCTGGCTGCCCCCTTCCTGGTCCGCGCGGGCCTGGTATTGCCCGGCCCAGGCATCGAAGCCGGCGAGGTCGACGAAGTCGTCCCGCAACCGGGCCAGGGCCTGGGCCGGCGCGTCTTCGCCCAGGTGGCGGAAGAACAGGCTGTAGTCCACCGCGCTGCCCTGCATCAGGCCGAGCAGGCGCTGGATCAGGGCTTCGTCCTCATCCGCGGCACCGAGGAAGCCCAGGCGACGGCGCATCAGGTCCAGGTAATGGGCCTGGTACAGCGGCAGGAACAGGCCGAGGGCCTCGCGCAGGGCCTCGACCGCAATAAAGGGCGTCAGCGCCTGGGCCAGGGCCGAGAGGTTCCAGTGGGCGATCGGTACCTGGTTGCTGAAGGCGTAACGGCCCTCATGGTCCGAGTGGTTGCACACATGCTGGGCGTCGAAGTCGTCGAGAAAGGCGTAGGGGCCGTAATCGAAGGTGATGCCGAGGATCGACATGTTGTCGGTGTTCATCACTCCATGGCAGAAGCCGTAGGCCTGCCAGTGGGCGATCAGCGTGGCGTTGCGCTCGACGATTTCGCGGAACATCGCCAGGTGGGGTTCCGCCTGCCCCAGGCACTGGGGAAAATGGCTGCTCAGCACATGCTCGCCCAGCTGTTTGAGCGCCTCGTGCTGCTGGGTGTAGTAGAAGTACTCGAAATGGCCGAAGCGCACATGGCTGGGCGCGAGGCGCAGGAGCATGGCCGCGCGCTCCTGTTTCTCGCGCCAGACCGGTGTGTCCGAGCCGGTCACGCACAGGGCGCGGCTGCTGGGAATGCCCAGGGCATGCAGGTGTTCGCTGGCGAGGAATTCGCGGATCGAGGAACGCAGCACCGCGCGGCCGTCGCCCTGGCGCGAGTAGGGGGTCTGCCCCGCGCCCTTGAGGTGCAGGTCCCAGTGTTCACCCGCGGCATTCACTACCTCGCCCAGCAACAGGCCGCGACCATCGCCCAGGCGCGGGTTATAGCTGCCGAACTGGTGCCCGGAATAGACCATGGCTCGGGGCTCGGCGCTGGCCCAGAGCTTGTGGCCGGCGAACAGTTCGGCGAAGACCGGCTCCTCGGCCTGGGCCGGGGTCAGGTCGAGCAGAGCCATGGCCGCCGGACTGGCCACCACCAGGCGCGGATCGGCGATGGGTTCGGGCAGCACCGCGGTCGAGAAGGCGTCGCCCAGGCGGGCGAAGCGGTTATCGAACTGCAGTTCGGTGAGCGATTTCACGGGGTTGGCCTCCCGGGCCGCTTCAGGCGCCATGGAGTTCCGAGGCTTCGGCGATGTCGGTGGGTGGCTCGGGCGGTTCGGGCGGTAGAGGCTCGGGTTGTTCCTTGCTCAGGTCCACCAGGCTCTGGGGTTTGCCGGCGACCAGTTGGGCTTCCTGGCCCTTGAGGTTCTTGACGAAGATATCCATCTGGTTGAAGGCCATTTCCACCCCGTGCTCGCGGAAACTCAGGGCGATGCGTGTGAGGATTTCGTGGGTGGAGGCGTTGCGGTCGGCCAGTTCGCGTACATGAAAACGCAGTTCATGGTCGAAGGTGCTGGGGCCTATGGTGAGGAACAGCAGCTGGGGTTCCGGATCGCGCAGCACCCGCGGGTTTTCCTCGATGGCCTGGCGCATCAGCTTGCGTGCCAGCTCCAGGTCGGTTTCGTAGGCCAGGCCGATCTTGATGATGACCCGGGTGACGGTGTCGGTCAGCGACCAGTTGATCAACTGGTCGGTGACGAAGGTCTTGTTCGGCACGATGATTTCTTTGCGGTCGAAATCGGTGATGGTGGTGGCGCGGATGCGGATCTTGCTGACCGTGCCCGACAGGTTGCCGATGGTCACCACATCGCCGATGCGCACCGGGCGTTCGAACAGGATGATCAGGCCGGAGATGAAGTTGGCGAAGATCTCCTGCAGACCGAAGCCCAGGCCCACCGAGAGCGCCGCCACCAGCCACTGCAGCTTGTCCCAGCTGACGCCCAGGGCGGACAGGGTGGAGACGAAGCCGATGGCGGCGATGGCGTAGGACAGCAGGGTGGTGGTGGCGTAGGCGCTGCCCTGGCCCAGGTTCAGGCGCGACAGCACCAGCACCTCCAGCAGGCCCGGCAGGTTGCTGGCCAGGGCGATAGTCAGGCCGATGATCAGCAGGGCGCCGAGCAGGTCGCTGAGGCTGATCGGCACCACGCTGGCGGTGTCGCCGCTGCCGCTGGTGTAATCGTAGAGGGTGATGTTGTCCAGGTAGGAGAAGACCGAGATCAGGTCGGCCCAGACCCAGTACAGGCAGACGAAGAACAGGCCGAGCAGGGCCAGGCGGATCAGCCGCAGGGATTGCTGGTTGACCTGTTCGATGTCCAGGGTCGGTTCGGCGATGACCTCGCCGCCGTCGGGCCCTTCCTTGGCCTGGCTGTTGCGCTTGGCCATGGCCCGCTGATAGGCCAGGCGCCGGGCCGCGACCCCGAGGCCGCGGACCAGGGTGGCCTCGACCACCAGCCAAAGCATCAGCAGGTAGAGGGTGTCGATCAGTCGGTCGCTGAGCTTGAGGGCGGTGTAGTAGTAGCCAAAACCCACGGCGAAGATCAGGGCGATCGGCAGCGCGGTGAACAGCGCGCCGATCAGCAGGCGAAACGGCGAGGCATGTTCGCGGGTCGGGCTGTTGAACAACAGCCGGCCCAGCAGCCAGGCCATCAGGGCGTAGCAGGTCAGGACCACGACGACCCCGATCACGTCCTTGGCCAGGGCCGCCGGCTGATGTTCGGCGACCGTGACCACGGCCACCAGGGCCATGACCACCAGGCCGAGGCGCCGGACCTGGGCGTGCAGGAAGCTCACCTGGGGGCGGGTCCAGTGGAAATGCAGCTCGGCCACGCCGCCAGGGGCGAGGATGCGGTAGGCGGTGTAGAACACCAGCCAGGCCTGGGCCATTTCGAACAGGGCCGTCCCCAGGTTGGCGTTCTGGCCGCGGGCATCCATCTGCAGGGCGAAACCGCAGAGGGCGAGGAAGAGCGCGCCGGGCACCGCCAGCAGGACGTTCAGCAGCAGCGCCAGGGGGGTGTGCAGCTGGCTGTCGCGTTTGAAGTGACCGATGTCCTGGTGCAGTTCGCGCAGCTTCTGGTAGAGGTAGTTGCGCTTCCACAGCAGCGCACCGATCAGCAGCAGCAGCGGCAGGAACAACAGGGGCCGATCGACCAGGCCGGCACCCAGCTCCCGAACCCCATCGCCCCAGGGGAAGCTGTCGATCTGGCGTTTGAGCTTGCCTGGCAGCGCCTTGATCCAGCCGAACTCCAGTGACTTGTTGCTGGGAATCCAGAACATCTGCTCGTCGAGGGTCTTGCGCAAGGCCCCGGCGGTAGCCTGCATCTGCTTCTGGTTCAACTGCAGGGTGATGGACTCGTTGAGCAGGGTATTGAGTTCACGGTTCAACTGCTCCAGCAGTCCGCTGCGGGTCAGGGCCAGCTCATGCAGGGCCTTGCGCAGCTCGGGGGTGATGGCCTCGGGAGGTTGATCGGCCAGCAGGCGCTCGACATAGACCTTGGGGTCATTGATCGCCTCACGCTGTTGATTGAGTTCGAACTGGTAGAGACGGATATCGGCGATCTCGTCGGCCAGGTTCTTGTCCATCTCCAGGGACGGCAGGGCCTGCTTTTGCTGGTAGAGGATCTTGGCCAGCAGCAGGCTGCCCTGCAGCACGTTGATCTGTTCTTCCAGGGCCTGGTCGCTCTGGTTGAGGCTGTCCAGTTGCTGCTTGGTCTGCAGGTTCTGCTGGGTCAGCTGATTGAGGCGTTCGGTGGAGCGCAGCAGGTAATCGGAGAGCTTGAGGTTGGCGGCGGTCTCGCGGGCCAGTAGCTTGTCCGAGCCATTTTTTTCGGCTTTTTCGGCCTCCAGGGTCAGCTCGGCGAAGGTCTTCTCCGACAGCAAACGGCGCTTGTCGTTGATCAGCGACTGCAGTTCGAGGCTTTCCTGTTCCAGGCGAGTGATGCGTGTGGTGAGCAGCTCGCGCTGGCTGTTGCCCAGGTCCTGCAGCAGGCTGTTACCGGCCAGTTCCTGGCGGCGCAGCTGGGTCTGGCTGGCCAGGGCGGCCTGTTCTGCGCCGAGCAGGTCACGGCGATCGGCGCTCAGGGCCTTGCCCTGGTCCTTGCCGCTTTTCAGGGCGTTGTTGATTTCCTGGCTGCGCACCTGGTTGGCGCTGATTTCCGCCTGGGCCCGCTCCGGGCGGGTCTGGGCGGTGATGATCAGGCTGTTGGCGTCGGCCAGGGCCTGCTGCCATTGGCTCAGCTGGGTGCTGCGGCTGGCCAGCAATTCTTCCAGCTGCGGGACCGGGGTCTTGGCATGGCGCTGCGCCAACGGAACGGGTGAACTGGTTTTCAGGCGGTCCAGTTCGCGCTGGGCTTCGCCGATCAGGCGCGGCGCCGTGTCGAGCTGTTTCTTCAGGGCGTCCAGCCGCTGTTCACCGTCGGCCTGGCTGGCGAGGAAGGCCAGAGTCTGTTCGAAGGTCTGTTGCAGGGCTTTTGCTTCGGCCTCCGGCAGCTTGCGATCGGCCAGGCCGTCCAGGCTGCTTTGTACCGTCTGGCGGGAAGGCAGCTCGGCGGCGTTGAGGGAGGTGAAGCAGAGCCCAAACAGGACGGCAATCAGGGCTATTAGGGCAATTGGATAGTTACGCAAGGCTGGCATGGTCGCTTTGGTGCGGCTCGATAAGAGGAAAGAGAGGGTGCGGTCGTTTCAACGCTACTAGCTAGCCGCTTAGTCTAACGCAGGTGCTTTTCAATGGTCTGCTAAAGGAACAATCCCGGGCCGGGTCGGGCGCCTTCGGGGAATTTGACGCCGACCTTGCGGATCTTGTTCCCGTCCATTGTGGCCACCGTCCAGGTCAGGCCGTTCCATTCGACCTGGTCGCCGATCACGGGTTCGCCGCCGATCTGCTGGGCGATGAACCGGCCCAGGGGCTGGTGGCCGTCGATACCCTCGAGTTTCAGGCCATAGAGGGCGGCCACCGCGCTCAGTTCGGCATCGGCCTCGAGGACGAAGTCGCCGAAGAAACGCAGGTCCATGCCGCGCTTGGGCGCCTGGCTGAAGAGTTTGCCCAGGGCCCCGAGGTCATGTTCATGGCCGATCACGCAAAGCAGGTCGTCGGCTTCGAGTTTGGTGCTGCCGGTCGGGTGCAGGAGTTCGGTACCGCGGAACAGGGCGGCGATACGGGTGCCCTCGGGCATCTTCAGGTCACGCAGGGGGGCGCCTATGCACCACTTCTGCGCCCCCAGGCGGTAGACGAACAGCTCCCACTCGCTGGTGGGGTGCAGTTCCAGGCCGGCGCGGGAAATCGGTGCTGGCTCCGGCGGCACCGTGACCCGCAGCCACTTGGCCACCCAGGGCAGGCTGGTGCCCTGCAGGATCAGCGACACCAACACGATGAAGAACGCCAGGTTGAAGAACAGCTGGGCGTTGGGCAGGCCGGCCATCAGCGGGAAGACCGCGAGAATGATCGGCACCGCGCCGCGCAGGCCGACCCAGGCGATAAAGCCCTTTTCCCGGTCATGGAAGGCGCGAAATGGCCAGAGGCCGATCAGCACCGAGAGCGGGCGGGCGACTAGGATCATCCACAGCGCCAGTCCCAGGGCGGGCAGGGCGATGGGCAGCAGTTCGTGGGGCGTGACGAGCAGGCCGAGGACCAGGAACATGCCGATCTGCGCCAGCCAGGCCATGCCGTCGAGCATGTGCAGGATGCCGTGGCGTGAGCGGATCGGCCGATTGCCCAGTACCAGGCCGCACAGGTAGACGGCGAGAATGCCGCTGCCGTGCAGGGTATTGGTCAGGGCGAAGATTAGCAGGCCGCCGCTGACCACCAGCAAGGGGTAGAGCCCATGGGCCAGGTGGATGCCGTTGATCAATTGCAGCAGCAGCCAGCCACCGACCAGCCCGAGCACGGCGCCGATGCCGAATTCGCTGAGCAGGTGGCCGACGAAGCTCAGGCTGACCTCGCTCTGCCCGCCGGCCAGCATGGCGATCAGGGTCACGGTGAGGAACACCGCCATGGGGTCGTTGCTGCCGGATTCGATTTCCAGGGTCGCGCTGACCCGCTCGTTCAGGCCCTTGCCGCCGAGCAGGGAAAACACTGCGGCGGCGTCGGTGGAGCCGACTATGGCACCGATCAACAGACCTTCCAGCAGGCTCAGGTTGAACAGCCAGGCCGCGGCCATGCCGGTCAGGCCGGTGGTGATCAGCACCCCGACCGTGGCCATCGACAGGGCAGGCCAGAGGGCCACGCGAAAGCTCGAGACCCGGGTGCGCAGGCCGCCGTCGAGCAGGATAATGGCCAGCGCCAGGTTGCCCACCAGGTAGGCGGTGGAATAGTCGCTGAACAGGATGCCGCCGGGGCCGTCGACCCCGGCAGCCATGCCGACGGCCAGGATGATCACCAGGATCGGGATGCCCAGGCGCGAGGACAGGGAACTGACCAGGATGCTGGCGCCGACCAGAAACGCACCAATCAGGAACAGACTGTTGATGGTGCTGGCGTCCAAGGCGTACTCCGGGGGGCTGAAAAGGCGAGGCGGCATCCTGCTATGCAGGGTACATGCCAGGGATTCCAACCCGCCCCCTCGGGCGCCTGTCAAAAAAACGCCCCGCGCGGGGCGGGGCGTGGTTTATCAAGGCATTCAGCGGCTTAGAACCAGGTGTCGGCCATGCTCAGGCAGGTGTCGTCGCGGGCCTCGAGTATCGCCAGTTCGTGGTGACAGCCCGGCACCTCCCAGGTCAGAAAGTAACGCGCGGCCTGCAGCTTGCCCCGGTAGAAGTCCTGGTCGGCGGGATTGCCCGC
>DATDTH010000044.1:0-4766 GCA_035290985.1 Pseudomonas sp.
AGAGTCAGGGGTGGCGCATCCGCAAGGACGGCACGCGGTTCTGGGCCAACGTGGTGATAGACCCGATCCACAGCGAACTTGGCATTCTTCTCGGGTTTGCCAAGATCACCCGCGACATCACCGATGCCATGAACGCCCAGCGTGCCTTGGATGACGCCCGCAAAGCACTGTTCCAGGCCCAGAAGATGGAAGCCATCGGGCGGCTCACAGGTGGCGTCGCCCACGACTTCAACAACTTGCTGATGGCCATCTTGGGTAGCCTGGAAATTGCTCTCAAGCGTGTGCCGGGTGACGCGAAAGTCATCTCGTTGCTGAACAATGCCATTCAGGGCGCTCAACGCGGGGTCTCGCTGACACAGCGCATGCTGGCTTTCGCCCGCAGCCAGAAATTGACCCTCGAGCGGGTCGATACGGCCGAGCTGGTGCATGGCCTATTGGAAATGCTGCAGCGCTCGCTCGGTCCACAAATCCGAATCGAGACGCGCCTCTCCCACACCCTGAAACCCATCATGGGGGACTGTAACCAGCTCGAGCTGGCGCTGCTCAACTTGACTGTCAATGCGCGTGACGCCATGCCGGACGGTGGCCTTATCATCATCGAGGCTTGGGAGGAGCAGGTCCCCACCGACGCCCAGTATTTGAAGCCTGGCGGTTATGTCTGTTTGTCGCTGGCCGATAATGGCGAAGGCATGGATGAGGGCACCTTGGCGCGCGCCACCGAACCCTTCTTCACGACCAAAGGGGTGGGAAAAGGCACCGGCCTGGGCCTGTCCATGGTCCACGGCTTTGCCGAACAATCAGGTGGGCAGCTTGTCCTCAATAGCGAAAAAGGCCGCGGCACCACTGCCGTACTGTGGCTGCCCATGGCGAATGCCGATGCTGTTGCCAGCAGCCGCAAGCTGTCCATGTCCACGCCCATTTCTTCTGCGCATGCGCCGTCGTTGAGCATATTGATCGTGGATGACGACGCAATTGTGCTACTGAGCACCAGCGCGATGCTGGAGGACCTGGGCTTCAGCGTATTCGAAGCCCAGTCCGGCATTCAGGCGCTGGAAATCCTCGACCGGGAAGCGCACATCGATCTGGTGATCACCGACCAGGCCATGCCGCATATGACCGGTATGCAGTTGATCGACGCTATCGAAGCGCGCGGGCTGACGGTGCCCGTACTTCTGGCCAGTGGTTACACGGATCAGTTGGATCAAACAACGAGCAAAACGAACAACCTGCCCAGACTCAGTAAACCCTTCAACCAGGATGCACTCGAACGGGCGGTCTTGAATGCCCTGCAAAGGACCTGAGCGGGGGCTGCCGGCGCCGGTTTCCGAGGCGTTGCGCGTATTCCGGATGCACCGCTTTGCGCTGCGCTTGGTCGGACCTTTCCGGACAGGGGCCTGGAACGGTTCAGCGATTCACCAGTGCGGCGATACCGGCCGCACCGAACAGAGCGGCACTGGTGCGGTTGAACCAGCGCTGGCCCTGGCCGCTGCGCAGGTAGCGGGCCGCGCCATGGGCACCGAGGCCGTAGGCCAATTTGCAGCCGAGGTCGAGCAGGGTCCAGGTGGCGACCATGAGCAGCAACTGGGGCAGGAAGGGCTGCCCGGCCTGGATGAATTGCGGCAGGAAGGCGGCGAAGAACAGGATGTCCTTGGGGTTGCTGGCGCCCAGGGCGAAAGCCCGCCAGAACAGCGAACGAAAGCCCGGATTGACCGGCGCCTCGCTGGCCGTTTGCGGCTCGGCGCCGTGGTGCGCTTGTCGCCAACTCTGCCAGGCCAGGTAGAAGAGGTAGAGCGCGCCGGCGAGCTTCAAACCGCTGAACAACTGTTCCGAGGCCAGCAGCAGGGCGCCCAGGCCCAGGGCCGAAGCCGTCAGCAGGAGGAGCGAGGCGCTGACCCCGCCGAGAAAGGCCGGTGCCGAGCGGCGCAGGCCATAGTTCAGGCTGTTGCTGACCATCAGCAGCGACAGCGGGCCGGGAATCAGGATCACGACCCAGGCGGCGGCGCTGAACAGCAGCCAGGTTTGCAGGCTCATGCAGGTCACTCCAGATGTGAAAAAGCCCCGCTGCGGGCAGCGGGGCCTGGTTCAGGTCAACCTTACAGGAAGGCGAACTTGGCGATAAAGATGATGCACAGCGCGTACAAGCTGATGGAGACCTTTTCGCGCTGGCCGGTCAGTAACTTCAGGGTGGCGTAGGTCAGGAAACCCAGGGCAATGCCGTTGGCGATGGAGAAGGTCAGCGGCATCATCACCACTGTGACTATGGCTGGAATGGTGTCGGTCTGGTCTTTCCAGTCGATATGCGCCATGCCGCTCATCATCAGCATCGCCACATAGATCAGTGCGCCGGCGGTGGCGTAGGCGGGGATCATGCCGGCCAGGGGCGCGAAGAACATCGCGGCGAGGAACAGCACGCCGACCGTGATCGCCGTCAGGCCGGTACGCCCGCCCGCGGCCACGCCGGCGGCGCTTTCCACATAGCTGGTCACCGGTGGGCAACCGACCATGGCGCCGATCACGCTGGAGGTGCTGTCGGCCTTCAGGGCCTTGGACAGGTTGGTGATCTTGCCGTCTTCGTCCACCAGATTGGCCCGGTGCGCCACGCCCATCAGGGTGCCGGCGGTGTCGAACATGTTCACGAAGAGGAAGGCCAGGATCACGCTGATCATCCCTACGTTGAAGGCGCCGGCTACGTCCATGGCCATGAAGGTCGGCGCCAGGCTCGGGGGCATGGAGACCAGGCCGTTGTACTCGACCAGGCCCATGGTCCAGCCCAGGGCGGTGACACCGAGCATGCTGAAGAGAATTGCGCCGAACACGTTGCGGTGGCTAAGGACGGCGATCAGCAGAAAACAGGCCGCCGCCAGCAGCGCGGTGGGCTCGCCGAAGGAGCCCATGGTCACCAGGGTGGCCGGGCTGTCGACCACTATGCCGGCGGTCTTCAGGCCGATCAGCCCGAGAAACAGGCCGACCCCGGCGCCCATGGCGAAACGCAGGCTCATGGGGATGCTGTTGAGCAGCCATTCGCGGATCCGTGACAGGCTCATGATCATGAACAGGATGCCGGAGAGGAAGACCGCGCCCAGGGCGATCTGCCAGGTGTAACCCATCTCGCCGACCACCGTGTAGGTGAAGAAGGCGTTCAGGCCCATGCCCGGTGCCAGGCCGACCGGCCAGTTGGCGTACAGGCCCATCAGGAAGCAACCGAGTGCTGCTCCGATGCAGGTGGCGACGAAGGCCGCGCCGTGATCGACGCCGGCGGTGGCCATGATGTTGGGGTTGACGAAAATGATGTAGGCCATGGTGACGAAGGTCGTCAGGCCTGCCAGCAGTTCGGTCTTGATGGTGGTGCGGTGCTCGGTCAGTTTGAAGAACCGGTCGAGTAGGCCGGATGTGGCCGGTCCCTGGAGGTGAGTCGTTTGTTGTTCTTGTTTGGCGCTTTGCACAGCGGGGTACTCCTCATCTCTTTTATTGTGGTCACGCGGCGCCGGTGGCTGGCGGTCGCGTTCGAGGTGCTGGTATCTCGGTGTCGCTATTGGGCTTTTTGCTGACTGCTGAGTCAGGAAGTCGCACGCGTCCGATTATGCGTTTGTATACAAAAAATGCAAATAATGTTTTCAAAGGACGGCTCGATAACACCGCCGTCTTGTGCATAACCCCGGTTGTCGGGAAGATCGAGGCGAGCCGCGTGCAAGACGGTGCGGACGAAGCGCTGGGGATTGGTAATCCCGGGGGCCAGAAGCGGGGCTGTAGGGGCGCTGTGGTGTGCGGGTGGACTCGATTGTGTACAATGCCCCTATCTTTTACCCAAGGTTCTTCCACCGCCCTGCTTGCCAGCAGCCCCCGGGGAAGCAGTCGAGTCTCGGTTACCGCCGACCCTCTTTGACGCGAGCACCCATGAACGAACAATTGCAGCCCCTCAAGAAGCAGCCGCGCGCCGGCAAGACCAGCCGCAGCGGGACTCAGGACGATGTCGTGTACGCCCATATTTTCGAGGCCATCCTCGAGCAGCGCCTGGCACCCGGGACCAAGTTGAGCGAGGAGGCCCTGGGCGAGATCTTCGGGGTCAGCCGCACCATCATCCGCCGCGCTTTGTCGCGCCTGGCCCATGAAGGGGTGGTGCTGCTACGGCCCAACCGCGGCGCGGTGGTGGCCAGCCCCAGCGTCGATGAGGCGCGGCAGATCTTCTATGCCCGGCGCATGGTCGAGCGCGCCATTACCGAGTTGGCGGTGGAACACGCCACGGCCGAGCAGCTCGCCGAGCTGCGGCAGATGGTCAGCGACGAGCAGAGCAGTTTCTCCCGTGGCGACCGCGGGGCCGGTATTCGCCTGTCCGGCGAGTTTCACTTGAAACTGGCCGAAGCGGCGAGGAACGCGCCCCTGATCAGCTTCCAGCGCAGCCTGGTGTCGCAGACCTCGCTGATCATCGCCCAGTACGAGAGCGGCAGTCGTTCCCACTGCTCCTACGACGAGCACAACCAGTTGATCGATGCCATCGAGGCGCGCGACACGGCCAAGGCCGTGAGCCTGATGATGCACCACATGGACCATATCGACAGCAAGCTGAACCTGGACGAGGAGAGCGCCTCGGACGACCTGCACGCGGTGTTCTCGCACCTGCTGCAAACCAAGAAAAAAGCCCCGCGGCCTGCGACCTCGCGCTGAGTCTGCGCGTATCGGGTAGCCCGGATAAGCGCAGCGCAATCCGGGACGTCGCTGCCCCGGATTGCGCCAAGGCTTATCTGGGCTACGTAAACGGCCCCTTGCTC
>DATDTH010000045.1:0-3138 GCA_035290985.1 Pseudomonas sp.
GCCGCCGATCCGTGCGCCTATCACCATCTCGGTGACCCAATTGACCAGGATCGAGGTGTAGGCTTGCTGGCAGCCATTGCCGCTCAGGGCATGGTCGGCGTCGTCGACTATCCGGTGGGTCAGGGAGTGGGTGCGCTGGAAGGCGGCCCGGTAGCTCATCAGGGTCGCATGGGGCACCACCTCGTCGTACTCGGACTCCACCAGCAGCACGTCACCCGCGAAGGCCGCGCAGGCGGCCAAGGCGCGGTTTTCCGTCGGCAACACCCGCCCACGCCGGTACTGGGCCAGGTCCACCCTGTCGAGCAGGCGCTTGGGCAGGCCCCACTGCTCGTCCCGGTAGAGCGCCGGCACCCGCAGCGCCAGCCAGCGCACCGGGCGCAGGGTGGTGAGTATGGTCGCCAGGTAGCCGCCATAGCTGGTGCCGATCACGGCGATGGCCGAGCTGTCGATGCCCGGGTGGAGGGCCAGCCGATCGTAGGCCGCCACCAGGTCGCGCAGGTTGTCCTCCCGGGAGACCCGCTCCTGCAGCAGCAACGAGCCCTCATGGCCGCGCAGGTCGAAGGTCAGGCACACGCAACCGAGCCCGGCGATGCCCCGCGCCCGGGCCAGGTCGCGCTGCTGACTACCGCCCCAGCCGTGGACGAACAGCACCCCGGGTACCTTGGAGGCCGGCGCCAGAAAGGTCCCAGCTATGGATTCGTCGTCCACGCCGATCTCGACTATCTCGCTACGCGTCGCCATAAGGCTGCACCCTCACCGCCTTGCTGATGAAGCCGACCTCGGCATCCAGGCCCTGGAACAGCAGCTCGGCCTCGGGGGGTAACGCCTGGCCTTCGCCGTACAACTCCAGGGACGCGGCGCGCACCACCCGGGGCCCATGCTCGCCACGGAAGGCCTGCAGCGCGGCGACTTCGGCGCTGCTGGCGCCGCCGATGCGCCAGGACTGCTCCAGCACGCCGCAGCGTGACTGGCCACGGTCATCCAGGCCGCGGGCGATGTCGTAGTTGCGCCGCGAGGCGAAGAAGCCGGGAAAACAATCCGAGGCCGCCTGGTCGTAGACCTGGGCCTGGGCGATGACTTGCCGGACGTCCAGGTCCAGCTCGAGGCCGAGCAGCGCGTCGAACCCGCCGCGGACCAGCACCAGGTCCGAACCGCCATAGACGCACTGCCCGGCATTGTCCCGGGTCAGCCGCTGGGTGCCATGGTAGCTGGCCTGTAAATCCGCCACCCGCACCTGGCCCACGCTGTAGGTGACCACCTGCTCCAGGTGTTCTTCCAGCACCAGGCCATGGGTGCTCAATTCGGCCTGGTCCAGGGCATCCAGGGCCCGTGCCAGCGCCCGGCGGTCGCGGATCATCAGCTGCCCGCGACCGGCCGTGGCCCGCACCGGCTTGAGCCGCACGGGACCCCGTTCGAGCAGCCGCTCGCCGGCGATCCGCGCATCGGCCAGGCTGAAGACACTGAAGCCGGCGAGCACGCAGCCCTGCACCCGCGCCGGGAAATCCGCGGACCAGCCCGCGGGCGCGACGGCGTCGGAGTGGAGCAAGGAATGGCTGATGACCTTGGTCGCCATAAAGGCGTGGGGCACCGCACCGCCGAACAGGTCCTGCTCGCCCCTCAGGCCCAGGCGTTGCGGCTCGTTTCGGCCGATCAGGGTATCGGACGGCACCAGGTACAGCCGGCCGGCAGGGCACCCGGCCGGGTCGTAGTCACCGGCGAAGCGCAAATCCTGCAAGGCGGCCAGGCGCCTGGCCAGTTCCCCATGCACCACCCGTTCGTGTTCGGGTTCCTGGGGCCTGTTCGGGTACAGCAGCACGCTTCCCGGCTCCATCACAGTGGCGTTCGACATCGGGCTGGACTCCATGGGGTATAGAAGCTGCAGCGCGGATCGGGCACAGGAACGGCGCTGGGCAGGAAGATCATCGGGGCAAGACAAGCCGCTTACAGAGCTATGGGCAGCGCCTGGCTGGGGATGTTCGCCGCGACGGATCAACGGTCGGTAGCGAAGGCGACCACCCCGCGGCGCTACAGCAGGCCGTTTTGTGAGAAGCTAGCCGCCCTTTTCGCACCCATCCCCCGAGCATGATGCGCAGCCTGTTCAGCCTTCTTCTGATGAGTCTCAGCCTGGCCTGCCAGGCCGAGACCCCGAGCACCTGCTACGGCAGCACCGATAATGGCCGCCTGGAAAATGGCTGGAAGCTCCCCGCCTCCGGGGCGAATTTCCAGGCCTACAGCCTGGTCGGCGTGGCGGCCGGGCGCAACCATGTACACAGCCGGGTGCATGGGATCATCCTCGACGCCTACGCGCGTCTGGAGAAGACCCAGCCCGGCAAAACCTTCGTCTATGGCGAAACCGGCTGGGCCGACGGCGGCTCCTTCAAACCCCACAAGACCCACCAGAACGGGCTATCCGTCGACTTCTTCGTGCCCGTGCTGGACGGCGCGGGCCAGTCGGCCAGCCTGCCCATCAGTCCCTTCAACAGGCTCGGCTATGACCTGGAGTTCTCCTCCGGCGGCCAGTACCAGGACCTTCGCATCGACTTCGAAGCCATGGCCAGCCACCTGCTTGCACTCAAGGCCGCCGCCGACCGGCAAGGCATCCCGATCTGGCGGGTGATCTTCGATAACGACTTGCAGCGCCCCTTGTTCGCCACATCGAGGGGCGCCGAGCTGAAAGCCGCTCTGACCTTCTCGACGAAAAAACCCTGGGTCCGGCATGACGAGCACTACCACGTGGACTTTGTCCTGCCGTGCCGGACCAACCGGCCAGCGGCCGACTGAAGCCGGACTGCGCCACAGCCTCTCGTCATACCCGCGAAGGCGGGTACCCAGAAACCCTATCGCCCTTTCCTCGCGGGTTTTACCTAGCGGCCCAACACGCCCGAAAAGCGCAGAGCCAGTAGGGTGCGCCGGGCGTCGCTGCGCTCAGCACACCGTCGAAGCATCGCGCCACACCGACCTCTCGGTGCGCACGGCGCACCCTACAAATACGCTGCGGCGAAGCGTTTCGTCGAACTCCGCTGCCCCGGATTGCGCCAAGGCTTATCCGGTCTATGTAAATTGCCCCTTGTTCACACGACCCGTCGCAGTATCTGGCCTACTGGGGCGAAGCGTTGTATTCTTACCAAATCGTTATCG
>DATDTH010000046.1:0-6130 GCA_035290985.1 Pseudomonas sp.
TCCAGCTGCTTGAGCCAGGCGTCGAGGGTGCGCGGTAACAATGGGGTGGTTGCCATGGGAGTGAGCCAAACTGGCTTTTAGCCTTAACTGCCTATAGTCTGGCGTATAAGCCCAGATAATTAGAAGGGTTGATTTCATAACCCTGTATTTCAGCTCTACAAGCAGTCTCCCCCCCTATGGCAAAACTCATCGGCATCCTCGTCGTATTCGCCAGCGTGATCGGCGGTTTCATATTGTCCGGCGGCAAATTCATGGCGCTGATCCACCCTTTCGAGGTGTTGATCATCGGTGGCGCTGCCCTGGGTGGTTTCCTCCAGGCCAACCCCGGCAGCACCTTCATGCATGTCTTCAAGAAATCCTTGAAGATGTTCAGCTCGCGCTACACCCATGTGTTCTACCTCGAAGTGCTGCGGCTCTTGTATGAGATCCTCAACAAGAGCCGGCGCGAAGGCATGATGGCCATCGAGGCCGATATCGAGGACCCCGGCGCCAGCCCGATTTTCAGCAAGTACCCGGCCATCCTCAAGGATGAACGGATGACCGCCTATGTCTGCGATTACCTGCGCATCATGTCTTCCGGCAATATGGCCCCCCATGAGCTGGAAGGCCTGTTCGACATGGAACTGAACGGCCTCAAGGAAGAACTGGAGCATCCAGCCCATGCCGTGGCCCGGATCGCCGACGGCTTGCCGGCCATGGGCATCGTGGCCGCGGTGCTGGGGATCGTCATCACCATGTCGATCCTGGCCGAGGCGGACAATGCCATGATCGGCTACAAGGTGGGTTCCGCCCTGGTGGGCACCTTCCTCGGGATCCTGGCGTCCTACGGCTTCTTCGGTCCCCTGGCCTCGGCCCTGGAGCACGATGCCAAGGAGGAACTGAACGTGTTCGAGGCCATCAAGGCCTGCCTGGTGGCGTCCGCCTCGGGTATGCCGCCGACCCTGGCCGTGGAGTTCGGCCGCAAAGTGCTGTACCCCGCCCACCGGCCGAGCTTCAGTGAACTCGAACAAGCCATGCGCGGTAGCTAAGGTCGATGGACAACAATCAGCCGATCATCGTCAAGCGGATCAAGAAGAGCGCCGCCGGGCACCATGGCGGTGCCTGGAAGATCGCCTTCGCCGACTTCGCCACGGCGATGATGGCGTTCTTCCTGGTCATGTGGCTGATGTCCTCGGCCACTCCCGAACAGAAGAAACTGATCTCCGGGTACTTCCAGGACCCCATCGGCTTTTCCGAAAGTGCCAGCCCCTATGTGATCGACCTGGGTGGCACGCCGACTCCGGCCCCGGACAAGACCCTGAATCCCGAACCCAAGGACGCGGACGAGGCGTCCGAGGTGCCGGTGGACGCCGAGCAGGTCGAGAGCCTGGCCGAACAGATCGAGCGCGAGCGCCTGGACCTGCTGTTGCAGGAACTGCAGAACAAGGTCGACGAGAACCCGCAGCTGCAGAAATTCAAGGACCAGATCCTGTTCGAGATCACCCAGGACGGTTTGCGCATCCAGATCATGGATGCGGCGAATCGACCCATGTTCGATTCCGGCAGCGCGCGGCTGCAGCCCTATTTCGAGGACATCCTGCTGGCCATGTCGGACACCATCAAGGCGGTGCCGAACAAGATCGGCATCAGCGGCCATACCGACGCCAAGCCCTTTGCCGGGGCCGGGGACTTCGGCAACTGGGAGCTGTCGGCCGGTCGCGCCAACGCCGCGCGGCGTACATTGGTGGCCGGCGGCTACCCGGAGGAACAGGTGGCGCGGGTGGTGGGCTATGCCTCCTCGGCGCTGTTCGATCGGGAGGATCCGCTCAATCCGGTGAACCGGCGCATCGATATCATCGTGTTGACCAAGAAGGCCCAGCGGAACATCGAAGGGGAGCAGGAATCGGCCCCCGAGGGGGCGCCGGATGCCAATGGTCCGGCCGCCGCCCCGCCCGCGGCGCCGGGTGGCCTGGTGGCGCCCGAGACGCAAGATGAGCCCATGCAGCCCCGCGAGCTGCGGGAAAAGCTGAATATCTTCGAGGACGGGGTATTGAAGATGGATGAGGCGGACGCTCTATAAGCGCGTTCGGCTGCAACGAAAAAGGCCGCGCTCAGCGCGGCCTTTTTCATGGTCGGCAGGTCAGTATTGGGTATCCGGCAGGCTGGCGAGGATATGCCGGTAGCTGTTCATCCGCTGCTGCTGGATGCGCCCCTCGTCCAGGGCCTTGAGCAGGGCGCAACCCGGCTCGCGGTCGTGCTTGCAGTCGCGGAAGCGGCAGCGGCCGAGCAGATCGTCGAACTCGATGAAGCCGGCCTCCACGTCCGCGCGGCTGACATGGCCGAGGCCGAATTCGCGAATCCCGGGGGAGTCGATCAGTTCGCCGCCCCGGGGAAAGTGGAACAGGCGAGCGGTGGTGGTGGTGTGGGTGCCCTTGCCGGTCAGTTCCGACAGCGGCCCGACCCGGGTGTCGACCTCGGGCAGCAGGCTGTTGACCAGGGAGGACTTGCCGACCCCGGACTGGCCGACGAACACGCTGACATGGCCGTCCAGCAGGGCCTGCAGCGCGTCCATGCCGCCGCCGACATGGGCCGAGACTTCCAGCACGGGGTAGCCCAGCTGGCGGTAGACCCCCAGCAGGGCGTTCAGCGCCACGGCATTTTGCTCGTCCACCAGGTCGACCTTGTTCAGCAGCAGCAGCGGGCGGATGCCGGCATGCTCGGCCGCCACCAGGTAGCGGTCGATCAGGTTGGCGTGGGGTTCTGGCAGCGGCGCGAAGACGATCACGATCAGGTCGACGTTGGCCGCCACCGGCTTCAGCTGGCCGCGGCTGTCGGGCCGGCACAGCTCGGTGCCGCGGGGCAGTTGCGCGACTATGACGCCGATGCCCTGGTTGCCGGCGCGCCAGACCACCCGGTCGCCGGTGACCAGGGCCGGCAGGTTGGCGCGCAGGTGGCAGCGAAACACCTGGCCGCTCAGCTCGCCTTCCTGGGCCTCGACTTCCACCTGGACGCCGAAGTGGGCGATCACCAGGCCGATCTGTTCTGGGCCGAGGTCGCCGCCTTCCAGGGTCTCCAGGGTATGGGACTCGCGTTTGGCGGCGCGGGCGGCGCGCTCGCACTGGATCTTGTCGATACGCCAGTTTTGCCGGCGGTTGAGTTGGCGTTTGGCCATGGATGTTCCGAGTCGAGTGCGGCGAGGGAGTCGCCAGAATGAATCGCGCCAGTCTAGCATGGCCGGCCGGGCGCACGGCGGGCCATGCGTGGCCTGACGCCAGCCTGCGGGCTTGGTTACACTGAGGCGCTCCCATGGTGGGGGGCTTGTCGAGGGCGAGGTGCGGATGAAGGCGTGGCTAAACCGATACCCGGCCGCGGGGGCGCTGCTGGCGCAGGTAACGGCGGGGCTGTTGGTGCTGGCGCTGCTGCAGCTCCATGGGGCGCTCGCCGCCGCGATCGGTGGGTCTGCGGTGCGCGTGCCGCTCTGGCTGCTGGCCCTGCTGCAGGGCGGGCTGGCGGCCGGCCTGGGGCAGGCCGCCGGGCTGTCGCGCTGGTGGCTGCCGCTCAATGGGCTCTTCGTGCCCGGGCTGCTGCTGGTGAGTGGCCAGCCGTTGCCCTCCGGGTTCTGGCTGGGGGGCTTCTTGCTGCTGGCCCTGTTCAACTGGAACAGCCTGAAGGAGCGGGTGCCGCTGTACCTGAGTGGCCGGCCCACGCGCCAGCGCCTGGTCGAGTTGGCGCAGGGGCAGCCGGCCGATTTCGCCTTCGTCGACCTGGGTTGCGGCTTCGCCGGCACCCTCTGCCAGCTCGCGCGGCAGTACCCCCGGGCCCGGCTGGAGGGCTTCGAAACCGCGCCGCTGGTGTTTCTCCTGGCCTGGTTGCGCTGCCTGCCGCGGCGCAACTGCCGGGTGCATTTTCGCAGCCTGTGGAAGGCGGACCTGGCGGCTTTCGATCTGGTCTACTGTTTCTTGTCCCCTGCGCCCATGCCGGCCCTGTGGCGTCAGGCCCGCGCGCAGATGCGCCCGGGTGCCTGGCTGATCAGCAATTCGTTCGAGGTTCCGGGGGTGGAGCCGCAACGGGTAATCGAGCTGAACGACTGGCGCGGCTCGCGCTTGTTGCTCTGGCAGCCGGCGGGTTGAGGGCTGGCGATTTCATGGCCGAGCGCTTTATTCGCTAGACTGTCGATCTAAGCCGAGGACTCCACCATGCAAAACCCGCAGAATCTGATCTGGATCGACCTGGAAATGACCGGTCTGGATCCCGAAACCGATGTGATCATCGAGATGGCCACCATAGTCACCGACAGTCAGCTCAATGTACTGGCCGAGGGGCCGGTGATCGCCGTGCACCAGAGCGATGCGCTGCTGGCCGCCATGGACGAATGGAACACCCGCACCCACGGCGAGAGTGGCCTGACCCAGCGCGTGCGCGCGAGCACGATCGACCAGGCCGAAGCCGAAGCCCTAACCATCACCTTCCTCGAACAGTGGGTGCCCAAGGGCAAGTCACCGATCTGCGGCAACAGCATCGGCCAGGATCGGCGCTTCCTGTACAAGTACATGCCGAGCCTGGAGGCTTATTTTCATTACCGCTACCTGGATGTGTCGACCCTGAAGATCCTCGCCGATCTATGGGCGCCCCAGGTCAAGGCCGGCTTCCAGAAGCAGGGCAGCCACCAGGCATTGGATGATATTCGCGAATCCATCGCCGAGCTGCGCTACTACCGCGAGCACTTTATCAAGTGCTGAGGGGTAAGCCTCAGCGGATAAAACAGGCGCCCACGGGCGCCTTTTTCATGTCGGCTCCCCGTGGCGTTCCAGGGCCCAGGCCACATGCTCGCGCACCAGGGCCGAGGGGTCTTCGCGGCGCGCCCGCAGGGCCTCGAGCACCGGGAGGGTGGAGGGTGCATTGCCCAGGCCGACCGCCAGGTTGCGCAGCCAGCGTTCATAGCCGGCGCGGCGCAGGGGCGAGCCTTCGGTGCGGCTGAGAAACTCCGCCTCGTCCCAGCGAAACAGGGCCGCCAGTTCGACGTTGTCCAGGTTGTGCCGCGGCTGGAAGTCCGGCTGCGTGCTGGGGCGGGCGAAGCGGTTCCAGGGGCAGACCATCTGGCAGTCGTCGCAGCCGAACACCCGGTTGCCGATCAGCGGGCGCAGGTCCAGGGGGATAGAGCCCTTCAGCTCGATGGTCAGGTAGGAGATGCAGCGCCGCGCGTCCAGCACGTAGGGGCCGACGAAGGCGGCGGTCGGGCAGATGTCCAGGCAGGCCGTGCAGCGCCCGCAGTGCTCGCTGCCATGGGCCGCATCGACCGGCAGCGGCAGGTCGACGAACAGCTCGCCGAGGAAGAAGTAGCTGCCGGCCCGGCGGTTGAGCACCAGGGTGTTCTTGCCGATCCAGCCCAGGCCGGCCTGCTCGGCAATGGCCTTTTCCAGTACCGGGGCGCTGTCGACGAAGGCCCGGTAGCCGAAGGGGCCGATCTGCTGCTGAATGCGCTCGGCCAGTTGCTGCAGGCGCTTGCGGATCAGCTTGTGGTAATCGCGGCCCAGGGCGTAGCGCGACACATAGGCTTTGTCCCGCTCGCCCAGGCGCTGGGCCATCAGGGTGTCGCCGGGCAGGTAGTCCATGCGCAGGGACACCACCCGCAGGGTGCCGGGCACCAGTTCGTCTGGGTGGGAACGTTTGCGCCCGTGGGCGGCCATATAGTCCATCTCGCCCTGATAACCGGCGGCGAGCCAGCGTTCGAGGTGCTGCTCGTGTTCGCCTGGGTCCAGCCCGGCAATGCCGACCTGTTGAAAGCCCAGCTCGCGGCCCCAGTCCTTGATCGACTGGGCGAGGGTGGCAAGATCGGGGGCGGTGGCGGACATGCGGAGGGAAACCGGGGCTGAGGTGGGTATAATTCTGCCAGACATCGGAGCCAACGCATGCCGCATTCTTATTCCGCCTTGCCCATCGCGCTGTACAACACCGCCCAGGTACGCGCCCTCGACGTGCGCCTGATCGCCGCCGGTACGCCCGGTTTCGAGCTGATGCAGCGCGCGGCCCATGCTGCCTGGCGCGCCCTGCGCCGGCGCTGGCCCCAGGCCAGCCGCCTGACGGTGCTGGCTGGGCGTGGCAACAATGCCGGTGATGGCTACCTGATTGCCGCCCTGGCCCAGCGTGCCGG
>DATDTH010000047.1:0-8039 GCA_035290985.1 Pseudomonas sp.
GACGGGCCTCGGCGAGCTTGTAGCCCGCCGCCTGCTGGGTCAGGCGGGCCGTCTGGGCATCGCCGACCAGCAGCAGGTAGAGCATGCCGAGCAGCACCAATGCCACTGCGTAACCCAGCCATTGTTCGCGCGGGGCCAGGCCCTGCCAGCGCTGCAACCAGGGGTTCATGGGCGTTCCTCCTGATCCTGGGCCCGCGAGGACAGGTCGAAATGCAGCAGCTCGTCCGCACCGCGCTGCACGTCGAAGCGGGCGAATTCGCGGCCCTTGAACACGGCGCTCTGGCCCAGGCGCTGCAGGTACTGCGGCAGCAATTCCTGGTGCTGGCTGAGGCCCTGCAGACGCATTTCGCTGCCGCCCTCGCGCAGGGTGATGCCGTTCAACCACAGGCCGCTGGGCGGGTGCTGTTCGGCCAGGGCCGCCAGCGGTGCGACGAAGCCGATGCGCTGCTGCCGGGCCAGGAGGTCCAGGTAGGTGAGCACCCGCTGCAATTCGCGGTTCTGCGCTTCCTTGCTGGCCAGGCGCAACGGCAGTTCGGGATCGAGGCGCGGCTCGACGAAACTCGCCTTGGCCTCGGCCAACAGGCTTTCCTGGGCCTGGGCCTGGCGTTCAGCCTGGGCCAGGCGTTCGCCGCCCTCCTGCAGGCGCCAGCCTTGCCAGCCCGCATGCAGCAGGCAAGCCAGGGCCAGCAGCGTCAAGCCGAGCAGCAGGTGCCCGCGCTGCGGACCGCTGACCCGGGCTTTTTCGACCTGATAGAGGTTGAGGTTCTGCATCAGCCGAGCTCCTGGCGCAAGGCCGCGCCGACGGCGCCCACGCAGTAGGCCTGCGCCTCCTCGTCCAGCTCGGCGGCCGGTTGCCCGGCGAACAGCTGGCGCAGGTCCAGGGCCTGCAGTTTCACCGCCAGCCCACCGCCCAATGCCGCCAGCACCGCGGCGCCATCGCGCTTCATGGGCAACAGCAGCAATCGATTGATGTAGCCCTTGCCCAGTTGGCTCTCGAAATAATCCAGGGAGCGTTGGATCTCCAGCGTGGCCGACGCGAAATCCTGGCCGGCCTGCTCCAGGCCATGTTCGATACGGCGCGCCATGTAGAGGTCCACGCCATGCTGCACGCAGATCAGGCCCTCGCTGGAACGCAGACGCAACAGGGCGATATTCATACCCTCGGCCCCGGCCAGCAGGCCAAGATTGCGGAAGGCCATTTCGGTGACGTCGATGCTGACCAGCTCGAGGCCGGTCTGCTTCATCAGCTCGCTCCAGGCCTGCATCCGGGCTTTCGCCAGCACGGCGCAGTAGGCCATGCGCGAGCGGCCACGGTAGGCATCGGCGGGCAGGGCGAAGGCGTCGATGACGACCTGATCGAGGGGCTCGCCGATCAGATCCTTGACCCGCCAGCGCATGGCATCGCGCAGCTCCTCGGTCGGCACATCGGGGCTTTCGATCAGCAGCATCTGATAGGTGGCGGGGTGCAGCAGCAGGTTGACCGGCATGCCGGTCAGGCCCAGCTCGCCGACCAAGGTTTTCAGCGCGGCGGGCTGGTCCGCTGGCGCGGCCCTGCGGAACTGGCAGTCGAGCAGGCGCGGCGCCTCACCCGGGGCTCGCGACACACGGGCCAGGGCAATGCCCTCGGGTCCGGTCTCGATGCCCAGCAAGCCGTTCGCTGTTGTATTTTTTTTCGCGAACCACACCAACTGCTCATTCCTTCTACTTCACTTACCCCGTTCCGCAGACCGCCCAGCGCTCTGAAGAAGCAGGCTTTTAACCTGTCCCTTTCTCTCTATGCCTCATCCCTGAAAAATAACGCATCTCGCCTGGGCCAGCCCGCGCCCGGCTTTCGAGCCTATCTTGCTCATTTCCTACTACAAATATGGCATTAAAGCGCCATCACTTATAGTCGGACTTTATCACAAAGTCTGACAGTGACAGGATATTGGCATTTGTCATACAAGCAAGTCATGACGGGGCGCATATAAAAGGCGCGTCGTGACGCTTTGCCGCAGGGATGTAGGGATGTAGGGATGTAGGGTGGACTCGCGCGCAGTTCAGCGACAGTCCACCAACTGGTGACTCGGCGAGCAGCCCCGCGACAGTCCAGCAAGCGGAAACCTCGAGGTGCAGTCCAGCCGCGCGGAGCGCAGGTCTGGCACGCCGCACCCGTCGCGCGGCGTAACCCGCCAAAGCGGAACCCGGATGCAATCCGCTTTGGCAGGCGGATTTCGTCGAAGCCCTCGCGGGTTGCACCTAGGCGGCCCCACCTAGGCGGCCCACCCTCCCTACAAGAGCACGCGCATTCGCTTTTCGTAGGTCGGGTTAGCGCAGCGTAACCCGACGAGCCAGGGCACGGGCCCCTCGGTAAAGGCGGACGCAGGAGCGTCCAGGGCGGCATTCCCACGCAGGAGCGTTGGAACGATCAATACCCGCCTGTGCGGGTATGACGAATGATGGCTTTTTGGGAAGCGGTCATAAAACTGGCACATGCAATGCATAGTATCTAGCAACCCAGTTTCGGGGACCTTGGTACAGGCAGGCCGGGGCTCCCCTCTTTTACTCCTCCCGCAGGCTGATCGTCAGCCGCCAGCCGTCCTCCACCGCCGCGCCGCGCCATTCGCCGCGCAGCGGGCGGGCTGCTACCAGATTCAGCAGCAAAACCCCATCCGCATGACTCACACGCCAGTTCACCGCCTTTCCGGCCACCTGCAGTTGGCCTTGGCGCGGCCGTCCGCGGGCCTCGAAACGCAGCACCACTGCACCATGCAGGTGCTCGCCGCTCGTTTTTGGCTCGGCGCTGAAATCCAGCTGCAGGGCATCCGGCAGCGCGGTCACCCGCCTCAGCAGCACCGGATCGGGGGTCATCAGACGCCCCAGCATCATGCCGACCAGGAAACCGAAGATCACCAGCGAACCCAGGACACGCTTCCACAACAGCGGCCGCGCGCCCGTATCGGGGGTAGAATGCCGCTCGCCTTTAAGTCCGGAGCCGTGCATGTTTCACGTCATCCTGTTTCAACCGGAAATTCCGCCGAACACCGGCAACATTATTAGATTGTGCGCCAACAGTGGCTGCAGCCTGCATCTGATCGAGCCCCTGGGCTTCGAGCTGGACGACAAGCGCCTGCGCCGCGCCGGCCTGGACTACCACGAGTACGCCCCCGTGCAGCGCCACGCCGACCTGGCCGCCTGCCTCGCCAGCCTTGGCCAGCCGCGCCTGTTCGCCTTCACCACCAAAGGCGCGCAGCCCTACCATGAAACCCGCTTCGCCAAGGGCGACGCCCTGTTGTTCGGCCCGGAGAGTCGCGGCCTGCCCGCCGAGGTGCTCGACGGCCTGACGGACGCACAACGTTTGCGCCTGCCGATGCGCCCCGGCTGCCGCAGCCTGAACCTGTCCAATACCGTGGCTGTCACCGTTTACGAAGGCTGGCGACAACTGGGTTTCGCCATGGACTAGTCCCCGCGGGGTTAGTTCGCGTAGGAGCCAGCTTGCTGGCGATTCTGGCGGCCCTGTCATCGACAAACTGGCACCGTCCGATCATAAAAAAAGCGCCCCGCAAGGCGCTTTTTTCGCAGCCTATACGACTCAGGCCTGGGCCGCAGTCTCGCCCGCCGCCTGCATGCGCGCCAGTTCCTGGGCGTACAGGGCGTCGAAGTTCACCGGTGCCAGCATCAGGGCCGGGAAGGAACCGCGAACCACCAGGCTGTCCAGGGTCTCGCGGGCATAGGGGAACAGGATGTTCGGGCAGAAGGCACCCAGGGTATGGCTCATGGACGCCGGGTCCAGGCCCTGGATCAGGAAGATCCCGGCCTGCTGGACTTCGGCGATAAAGGCCACTTCCTCACCGTTCTTCACGGTGACCGACAGGCTCAGCACCACCTCATGGAAGTCGCCTTCCAGGCCGCGCTGGCGGGTGTTCATGTCCAGCGCCACGCTCGGCGCCCACTCCTGGCGGAAGATCGCCGGGCTTTTCGGCGCTTCGAACGACAGATCGCGCACATAAAGACGCTGCAAGGAGAACTGCGGACCTTGCTCGTTTTGGGCCGCGCCGTTGGTAGTTTGTTCAGTCATCGCAGAGCCTTCTTATTCGTGAGTGTCTGAAAAATGGAAATTACGCGTTCAACAGCGTATCCAGCTTGCCCGCGCGCTCCAGGGCATACAGATCATCGCAGCCGCCGACATGCAGCTCGCCGATCCAGATTTGCGGCACCGAGGTGCGCTGGGCCTTGCGGGTCATTTCCGCGCGCAGTTCCGGCTTGCCATCGACCTTGATCTCCTCGAAGGCCACCCCCTTGCCGGCCAGCAACTGCTTGGCCCGGCTGCAATAGGGGCACCAATCGCTGGAATAGACGACCACGGCGACCATGTTTATTTCACCACGGGCAGGTTATCGGCGCGCCAGCCGCTGATGCCGCCCGACAGCTTGGCCGCGGTGAAACCGGCCTTCTTCAGCTCGCGGCAGATCGAGCCGGCATGCTGGCCCATGGCGTCGACCACGATCAGCGTCTTGAGCTTGTGCTTGTCCAGCTCGGCGAGACGGCTGATGACCTTCTCGTGGGGAATGTTCAGCGCGCCGACTATATGGCCGGTGGCGAAATCCTTGTTGCTGCGCACATCCAGCACCAGACCCTGCTCGCTGTTGAGCAACGCGGTGAGTTCGCGACTGCTCAGGCTCTGCCCGCCCTTGCGCATCTCGGTGAAGATCAGCAAGGCCAGCAGCGCCGCGAAAATCCCGGCGAGCAGGTAGTGAGCCGTAACGAATTCAATCAGGTGAGCGAGCATCAAGAGGTACCAGAGCGGTAAAATGTCGGCCAGTATACACAGCACCTCGAGCCGGCCACAGTCCGCAAGCAGTGACGCGAAGGATGCTTGCCTTTAAAATGCCGGCCTTTCCAGGCTTCGGCCCCAGCCCGCGCGCTGCCATGCCGCCGCTGGACGCGGCGTATTTGCCGCACGCACCTTCGCAGGCCGTTGAAAAAGGTAGCGAGCGCAGTAGTTTTTCAACAGCCTGATTAGCCCCCTGCCAAGAGTCGGACTTATGACAGCCACGCCCAAACCCCTGGTTCTGATTATCCTGGACGGCTTCGGTCACAGCGACAACCCCGAGCACAACGCCATCCATGCCGCCCGCACCCCGGTCTACGACCGCCTGCGCGCGACCCAGCCCCAGGGCCTGATCTCCGGCTCGGGCATGGACGTCGGCCTGCCGGACGGCCAGATGGGCAACTCCGAAGTCGGCCATATGAACCTGGGTGCCGGCCGGGTGGTGTACCAGGACTTCACCCGCGTGACCAAGGCGATCCGCGATGGCGAATTCTTCGCCAACCCGGCCATCACCGCCGCCGTGGACAAGGCCGTGGCCGCCGGCAAGGCCGTGCATATTCTCGGTCTGCTGTCCGACGGTGGCGTGCACAGCCACCAGGATCACCTGGTGGCCATGGCCGAACTGGCTGCCGGCCGCGGCGCGGACAAGCTCTACCTGCACGCCTTTCTCGACGGCCGGGACACCCCGCCGAAAAGCGCCCAGGCCTCCATCGAACTGCTCGACGGCACCTTCGCCCGGCTGGGCAAGGGCCGCATCGCCTCCCTGGTCGGCCGTTACTTCGCCATGGACCGCGACAACCGCTGGGACCGCGTCGAAGCCGCCTACGACCTGATAGTCGAGGGCAAGGGCCTGTTCAACGCGGCCAACGCCGTGGCCGGCCTGCAGGCCGCCTATGAGCGCGGCGAGAGCGACGAGTTCGTCAAGGCCACCACCCTGGGCGAGCCGGTCAGGGTCGAGGACGGCGATGCCGTGATCTTCATGAATTTCCGCTCGGACCGGGCCCGGGAACTGACCCGAGCCTTCGTCGAAGCCGATTTTAAGGACTTCCCCCGCGCCCGCCAGCCACACCTGGCCGACTTCGTCACCCTGACCCAGTACGCCGCCAATATCCGCACCCCCAGCGCCTTCGCCCCGGCCAGCCTGGACAACGTACTGGGCGAATACCTGGCCAAGCACGGCAAGACCCAGCTGCGCATCGCCGAGACCGAGAAATACGCCCACGTCACCTTCTTCTTCTCCGGCGGGCGCGAGGAGCCCTTCGAGGGCGAGGAGCGCATCCTGATCCCCTCGCCGAATGTCGCCACCTACGACCTGCAGCCGGAAATGAATGCCCCCCTGGTCACCGACCATATAGTCGAAGCCATCGAGCAGCAGCGCTACGACGTGATCATCGTCAACTACGCCAACGGCGACATGGTCGGCCATACCGGTGTGTTCGAGGCCGCGGTCAAGGCTGTGGAGTGCCTGGACGCCTGCGTCGGGCGCATCGTCCAGGCCCTGGACCAGGTCGGCGGCGAAGCCCTGATCACCGCCGACCACGGCAACGTCGAACAGATGGAAGACGAGTGCACCGGCCAGGCCCACACCGCCCACACCTGCGAACCGGTGCCCTTCATCTATGTCGGCAAGCGCCCCCTGAAGCTGCGCGACGGCGGCGTGCTGGCCGATGTGGCCCCGACCCTGCTCTACCTGCTGGGCCTGGAACAGCCGGCGGAGATGACCGGCCACTCCCTGCTGAGCCCGACCTAGTACCGGCATCGGGACGCGCCGGCAGCATTCGGGCCGGCGCGTTCCGGGCGGGTCATGGGCGCTTATGCCGCGAATGATCCCCCGATCACAGCAAAGCCCCCATTCTCTGCGGCCAGGGACGTTTTTTTTGCCGGCCGCCGCGGGCATACTAGGCCGATTCCTCTCCCCCGGTGTCGCACCCTCCATGTTCCGCGCCCTGCTCGTCCCCTGCCTCGCCAGCCTGGCCTGCCTCCTGGCCCCGTTCAGCCCGGCCCTGGGCGATGAACGCACCGAAGCCCAGCAGCAGCTGGAAGCCGCGCGTCAGGACGTCGAGGAGCTGAAAAAGCTGCTCAAGCAACTGCAGCAGGAGAAATCCGGCGTGCAGAAGGAGCTGCGCGGCACCGAAACCGAGATGGGCCAGCTGGAAAAGCAGGTCGACGGCCTGGAGCGCGAGCTCAACGACAGCGAAAAGGAAATCCAGCGCCTGGATCAGGAGAAAAAAAAACTCCAGGGCGCGCGCAATGAACAGCAACGCCTGATCGGCATCCAGGCCCGGGCCGCCTACCAGGGTGGCCGCCAGGAATACCTCAAGCTGCTGCTGAACCAGCAGAACCCGGAGCGCTTCGCCCGCACCCTGACCTATTACGACTACCTGAGCCGGGCGCGCATGGAGCAGCTCGCCACCTTCAACGAAACCCTGCGCCAGCTGACCAATGTCGAAGACTCCATCGCCCTGCAGCAAGCCCAGCTGCTGGTGCGCAAAAGCAGCCTGGACGAACGCCGCGCGCAGCTCGCCCAGGTGCGCAAGGAGCGCCAGTCGGCCCTGGCCAAGCTGAACCAGGAATTCTCCGCCCGGGACAGGAAGCTCAAGTCCCGCGAGCAGGAACAGGCCGAACTGGGACGCGTGCTCAAGACCATCGAAGCCACCCTGGCCCGCCAGGCCAAGGAAGCCGAGCAGGCCGAGCAGGCGCGCCAGCGCGCCCTGGCCGAACAACGCGCCCTCGACCAGCAACCCCGGACCGACAAGGCCATCAGCGGCCCCCTGGTTTCCAGCGCTGGCGCCAGCTATGGCGGCCCCTTCGCCAAGGCTCGCGGCAAATTGCCCTGGCCGGTGGACGGCCGTCTCGTGGCCCGCTATGGAACCCCGCGCGGCGATGATGCTCGGACCAAGTGGGACGGCGTCCTGATCGGCGCCACGGCCGGCAGCCAGGTGCGCGCCATTCATGGCGGGCGCGTGGTGTTCGCCGACTGGTTGCGCGGCGCCGGGCTTCTGGTCATTCTCGACCATGGCAACGGCTACCTGAGCCTCTATGGCCATAACCAAAGCCTGCTGAAAGAGGCCGGCGCCCTGGTCAAGGCCGGCGACGCCATCGCCACGGTCGGCACCAGCGGCGGCCAGGACAGCCCCGCACTGTACTTCGCCATTCGCCAGCAGGGCCGCCCGAGCGACCCGACGCAATGGTGCGGCGCGCAAGGATAAGGGCCGGCAGAAATCATCGA
>DATDTH010000048.1:0-2938 GCA_035290985.1 Pseudomonas sp.
GTCAGGCCGGTGACCACACGCAACAGGGTCAGACCGTAACCGGCGCGGGTCGAAAGCAGGGATTTGATTTGGGCATTCATCTGCAGCAGTCCTTATATGTGTGTTGGATTGAGGACAGCTTAGATTATTTTATAGATATAAAAACCGCATAATTACGCTTAAAAATATCAATATATTCGATTACTTTCCCAGGCGCGAACGCGCCCCTCCGGGCTCCAGGCGGTATCGCTCCCGGGTATAGGCCAGGTGATACTTGTTCACGCTGTTGACGTAACTAACGACCCCCATGCCCAACTGCTCCATGGCGATGCGCTCGACCTGGAAGAACCACTGATTGGCATTCAGCCCACGCCGGCGCGCCTCCGCGCGCAGGCTCTGGACCCGTTGCGGGCCCAGGTTGTAGCCGGCGAGGATAAAGGCCATGCGTTCGCGTTCGTTGAGTTGGGTGCTGGTGAAATAGTTGCGCCTGATCATCGCCAGGTAGCGGGCACCGGCCTGCACGTTGCCGTCCAGGTTCTGGATATTGCCGACCCCGACACTGCGCGCCGCCGCCGGCGTGACCTGCATCAGCCCGGTGGCCCCACCCGCACCGCGGGCGGCGGGGTTGAGGGTCGACTCCTTGAACGCCAGCGCGGCCAGCGCCAGCCAGTCGAACTTCTGCTGCTCGGCGTGACGCTGCAACACCGGGCGGACTTTTTCCAGGCGCTGCAGATCACCGCGGCTCAGGGGGTAATGCACCCGGTACAGGCGCCGGTAGACCCGCTGGAACACCGCATCCTGGTCGGCCGGAGGCTGATAGCCTTTCAGGAAGCGCTCGATGCTCGCGCGCAGCATGGGCGCATCGCGGCTGACGAACCAGCTCATGTCGCCCTCGTTCGCCAGCACCAGGTGACGCTCGACGCGCAGCTTGGGCATGACCTTGGCCCAGCGCTCGGCGATCGGCTGTTCCACCGCGGTCAGGCCGTAGATCCCGGCCTGCACCATCTCCAGCACATCCTCGACCGCCAGGCTGGGATCCACCCACTCCACCACTATCGGCGCCAGCTTGCGTTGCGCCAACTTCTGGTTGATCACCCGCAAGGCCTCGGCCGCGGCGCTGCCCGCCGGCAGGGCCAGGCTGCGGCCCGCCAACTGCTCCAAGCGCTGGTATCGGCGATTGCCCTGGCGACTGACCAGCACCAGGGGCACATTGCTGCGAACCACGCTGCTGCTGATTCCTTGTCCACCGCCCTGGGTCAGCAGTTCGCCGGGCGCCATCAGGTCGCCTTCGCCGCGGCGCAAGGCACCGAGCAATTGGTCCTTGGCCAGGGGGATGATCTTCAGGCTCAGGCTGCGGCCATCCCGGGCATTGCGGTTGAGGTACTGCTCGAAGGCTCGCAGGCGCCGGTACTCACTGCCGATCGCCTGCCCCTTGACCTCCCCCGAGCTGTTGCGACTCTGGTTGACCAGAATGCGCAACACCCCGCTGTCGCGGATCTTCGCCAGGTCGCGGGCCACGGTCGGCGGCGCCTCCGGTGGACCGACCAGGCGCGCCGCCGTCGGCAACGACAGCAGCAGGCAGCCCAACAGCAGCGCCAGGCGCTTCATCGCGGCGCCGCCTGCGCAACAACCCGTCCTGCACCGCCGCCAGTGCCGGCCCGAATGGACCGCGGCAGCGGCGAAACGACGCTCGATGCCTTGGCTAATCCACTGTTATTCTTGGTTTTATTGATAAATTAAACGCTCTGTTATGCTGGTCGCCGGAAATTCGAGGTAGCACCATGCAACTCATCGACATCGGCGTCAATCTGACCCACCCCAGCTTCGAGCAGAAGCATGAAGCAGTGCTCGCTCGCGCCCTGGCCGCCGGCGTCTGTCAGATGGTGTTGACCGGTACCAGCCTGGACGGCAGCGAGCAGGCCCTGGGCCTCTGCCGGCGCCTGGACGAAAGCGCCAGTCGCCTGTTCTGCACCGCCGGCGTTCACCCCCATGACGCCAGCAGCTGGACCAGCGACAGCGCCAGCCAGTTGCGGGCCCTGTTGCGCGAACCGGAAGTCCGCGCGGTCGGCGAATGCGGCCTGGACTTCAACCGCGACTTCTCCCCGCGCGCACAGCAGGAAAAGGCCCTGGAAGAGCAGCTGGCTCTAGCCGCCGAACTGCGGCTGCCGGTTTTTCTCCATGAGCGCGACGCCGACCAACGCCTGCTGCAGATCCTGCGCAGCTACCGGGACCATCTGTCGGCCGCAGTGGTGCATTGTTTCACCGGCGAGCGCCGCGCGCTCTTCGCCTACCTCGACCTGGACCTGCACATCGGCCTGACCGGCTGGATCTGCGACGAGCGCCGCGGCACCCACCTGCAGGCCCTGGTGCGCGAAATCCCCCAGGGTCGCCTGATGCTGGAAAGCGATGCGCCCTTTCTGCTGCCGCGCACCCTGCACCCCAAGCCCAAGAACGGCCGCAACGAGCCGGCCTACCTGACCGAGGTATTGCGCGAAGTGGCCCTGCACCGCGGCGAAAGCCAGGCCAGCCTGGCGGCCCACAGCACCGCCTGCGCCCGCCAGTTTTTCGACCTGCCCGTACTCGCCGAGCCAGAGGCGGATCCGGACGATAGATGAACACCCAGCCCTCAAGTCTGGCGCCAAGCGGCCGCTAACGCATTGAGCGGACCGGTAGGCGACTTGATACGGATCAAGGGGCGTGCCATGGTTTCGCTAGACAATACTGGCATCTTGCCAATAGCCGTTATCGCCACGACTCGAAGAAGAAACCATGGGCTCCTGGATTCGCGACCTCTCACTCAAATACAAATTCTGGGCCGTCAATGCGGTGGCCTTCGTGACCACCCTGCTGCTGGTGTTGCATGCCTTGCAACTGGAACACCAGGCCCTGTCCAGCGCCGCCCAGGCGTCCGCCCAGGCCCAGGCCGGGCTGCTGCGTGCCTGGCCGGCCGGCCAGGCCC